>JAJRYZ010000254.1 GCA_024275515.1 Spirochaetota bacterium | reverse complement strand
GCCGCCCATAGCAACCGAAAAGACGCCGTTTTCGTGGCGATTCGGCGATTCTTCCGCCGAAACGTCAGAAAACGGGTCATCGAGCGATGCTCACAGCGTCACATTTCGAATTGCTGGTCTCGATTGCAAGATTGACTTTTTCCTTTCGATGCCCAACACTGACAGCCGACAAACAGGAGGTTCTCGCATGAAAAAACTCATCATGAACGTGTGTGTGCTGATGGTCGTCGCTTCGATCGCTTTCGCCGGCGGCGCAAAGGAAGACAACGTCATCACCGTTGCAACCGACGCGACCTGGCCGCCGATGGAGTACATCAACGCGGACAAGGAGATCGTCGGTTTCGACATCGACCTCATGAAACTGATCGCCGACGAGGGCGGGTTCGAGGTGACGTTCGTCAATACCGCCTGGGACGGAATCTTCGGCGGCCTCAAAAACGGAGACTACGACGCGGTTATTTCGTCGGTGACGATTACCGAAGAGCGCAAGAAGGAGTTCGATTTCTCGATACCGTACATCAACGCCGGTCAGGTGTTGATCGTACAGAGCAGTACGTCGGGCGTCGAGGCGCTCGCCGATCTCACAGGCAAGGCGGTGGGCGCGCAGATCGGAACGACCGGCGCCTTCGAGATAGGAAAAGTGGACGGTGTTACTCTCAGGACTTATGACGAGCTCGGGTTCGCGATCGAAGACCTCGTGAACGGCAGAATCGCCGGCGTCGTCGCCGACACGCCGATCGCCGCGGATTTCGTGTTGCAGAACGAGGCGTACGCCGGCAAGCTCAAAATCGTCGGAGACCCGTTTACCGACGAGTACTACGGTGTGGTGGTCCGCAAAGGGAACGCCGAGGTGCTCGACAAGATCAACGCCGGCCTCAAAAAGGTTCTCGACGCAGGCAAAGACGAAATGCTGAAGGACACGTGGCTGAGATAAAGCCCGCGCCCCTCCGGATAGAAATATCCGACGGAGCATTGATTCCCGATAGAGGAGAGCGTTCGGTCTTTTCGGCCTGGCGAATCTCCTTTTTCGGGGCCCTGGCTCTGATCGTCCTTCTGCCGATCGTCTCGCCCGATCCGTTCTGGAAGATCATCAGGTTCCTTCCGGACGGCATCCTGAGGACTTTTCAGGTCACCATACTCTCCATCGTTATCGCGCTGTGCATCGGGTTGGTGGCCGGTCTCGGACGTATATCCCGCGTCACGATCATCAACCGCATCGCGACGATCTACGTCGAGGTTGTGAGGGGTATTCCCCTTCTCGTTCAGCTCTTCTATATCTATTTCGCGCTCGGCCAGTTTGTCCGCCTTCCGCGGATGGTCGCGGCAATCGTCGCGATGTCGGTGTGCTACGGTGCTTACATGGGGGAGATCTTCCGCGCCGGCATTCAGGCGATACCGAAGGGGCAGATGGAGGCGGCGCTGGCGTTGGGGATGACGCGGGCGCAGGCTATCCGGAAGGTCATGCTCCCGCAGACGTTCCGCATCATTCTGCCGCCGGTGGGGAACGAGTTCATAGCGTTGCTGAAGGATTCGTCTCTCGTGTCGATACTCGCGGTCTCCGATCT
>JAJRYZ010000253.1 GCA_024275515.1 Spirochaetota bacterium | reverse complement strand
TTTTTTTCACCCTAACTCCCTTCACCATAGGGAGTAGGCGAAATGGGACAGGCTCTACCTACGATGGCGCCCACTTCTCCGCGTCGGTCGATTTGACGCAGAATGACCTTGGTTGGCTTGGCGAGTACACGCTGTCGGGAAGCTACGTTCTCGACGGGAACCGGCTGACACTCTATCCCGACGGGCAGGCGGTCGGGGTGAACTATTACAGACAGTGAGGTCGGAATCCGCGCCTCCCCGACCCGCCGGGGAGAGCTGGTTCCTCGTGCGCGTAGGAGTCGGGAGCCGCACTTTTGTCGCTCGGCGGCCGGGAAGGCCCGGGTTTCGTGCTCGGCCGGATGAATCCTGAGACGGTCGAACACGTGCTCCGCATCGCCCCAGGCGGGCCTTCCGGGCAGGAAGGTCGGTCGGAAAACGCAACAATGACCCATCGCAGAAGGGAGGCGGCGTGGTTCGGCCGGTGGAGGAGCCGCACGCCGGCCGGCTTGGTCGACACGTTGCAGCGGGAATTGAGTTACTCCGTTGAAAGTCATCCCTCCGGCGCCCGGTGACGCCGAAAACAGCCGCGAGCCGGACGCGGCGATGCAATGCGCGGCATACAGAGAATGACGAGAAGATCATCGTTTCACGCGAAGAAGGCGAGCTCAAGGCAAGGAAGCTCTACACCTACCATCTTGATTCGAGCGGTAAACAAATCCCGTTTGAGATGAAACAGGAGTCCGACGGCTCAAAACGCATCATCGACCTGCTCCCGGCGTTCCTTGATCTCGCTCGATCCGCCGGCCCGAAAGTATACGTCATCGATGAGATCGGCAGGAGTCTTCATTCCCTTCTGACACAGCAACTCGTCGAAGTTTTCCTCTCGAGTTGCGATTCTGAGTCTCGGAAGCAGCTCCTTTTCACTACCCATGACCTGATGCTGATGAACCAGAGATACTTCCGGCGTGACGAAATGTGGATCACGGAACGAAGGCAAGACGGATCTTCTCAACTCATCAGTTTCAGCGAATACGAGGACATCAGAAACGACAAGGACATCCTGAAAAGCTACCTTCAGGGCCGGATGGGCGGCATTCCTCACGTTTTGGCCGCACAACTGACGGGCGAACAGGAACCGAATAGGTCCTCCTAATGGCGAATCGCAGGAAGTTCACGCGACGTATCGCTCAACGAAGATATCGCACGATGTTTGTGCTTTCGACTGAGGGAACACATACGGAGCCCCAATACTTCACCATGTTCAACGACGACAATACGGCCGTCCACGTAAAGGTTATCAAGCATCGTGGATCGGCTCCCGAGTCGGTGCTTCGCGAAATGAAGCGATATCTCGGAGAGGCGAGCTTACAGGCAACTGATGCTGCGTGGATAATTGTGGATAAAGACAGGTGGTCCAATGGACAACTGCAGCTACTCCACCTCTGGGCTCAAACCGACAATCGATACGGCTTGGCCGTCAGCAATCCGATGTTCGAGTACTGGCTACTTCTTCATTTCGAAGACGGGAACGGAATTCACTCAGCGAGGGAGTGTACTACGAGCCTTCGACGCTATCTGAAAGGTTATGACAAGAACCTGCAATCCCGTATGTTACGCCAACGTGTACAGGATGCGATAGCCCGGGCGGAACGAAGGGACTCCCCGCCATGCTCGGATTGGCCTCGAGGGACCGGTACCACAGTATATCGCCTTGTTCAGGATCTTGTCGGAAAACGTTGATTAGTTCCTCATGCCGCCCCGGCGGCAGCCGATACGGGGAAAATGGGCGCTAACCGACGGGGCATTTGCCTAATTAGCGCATCCTGCATTGTCGCGGATGAAAATGGCGCTGCGTCGGCCTCTCGTACATCTGAAAGCAGCAATGTCTCTGGACGGCAAGATTGCCGCCGCATCCGGTGAGAGCAAGTGGATTACAGATGCAGACGCACGCAAGGACGCACATCGGTTGCGCCGGAGACACTCGCGGAACGAGGCGTCACCGTGGTTGCCGTTTCGCCGGAACCGGAATCTGAGGAGCCGCCGAGATGCCGGGCGCGGCCGATACCGCTGCGCGGGGCACTGGGAATCCTGCACCGGTTGGGGATTCAGTCCCTTCTGGTAGAAGGGGGAGCAACACTTGTTGCGAGTTTCATCTCTGCAAGGTGTTTCGATCGATTTACCGTTTACATCGCCCCCCTCCTCATGGGCAACGGAATATCACTCCACGGAAATCTTGGAGTGGAGAGTCCACGGGACGCGCTGCGATTTACC
>JAJRYZ010000252.1 GCA_024275515.1 Spirochaetota bacterium | reverse complement strand
TTTCGTGCGCGAGCTATCACGCCTCGCCGTTTCTGGGCGTGGATCCTCGTAACGGGACGGCGCGGGCAATCGTGGACCTGGCCGACAGGCTCAAGCCGACTCTCGATCTCGCCGAGCGCTATGGCGTGGCTATCGCGGTGGAACCGTACATCAAAGGGATTATCCGGTCTCCCGAGACCTTCTACGATCTGCATCGGCTTGTTCGGTCCGACGCGCTGCGACTGAATCTCGACATCACGAGCCTGTACGATCTTTCGGCGATGATGGATCCGGAGGCGTACTGCAGCCGCGTCATTCCCACATTCGGCGAGAGGATCGGTGTGGTCCACCTCAAAGACGTGAAGCTCGACGAGGCCTTTCACATCCACTCCTCCCTCGCGCCCCTTTCCGAAGGGATCACCGACTGGGAAACGGTTCTGCGCGAAACGGCCCGCCTTGTAAAAGAAGAGACGTGGCTCATAGTCGAGCACGTCCTCTCGGCCGAAGAGGGCCGCGCGAGCGTCGCTCTCGTACGTGAGATCGCGGACGGAATCGGTCTCGAACTGACATAAAGCGGGATCCCTATTCCATGCGACCCGTCTCGACTATGAGAACCGGCGGCGGGAGGCAGAACCTTCACGCCGTGATGTACGGAGGAACGCAGACGGCGGCGACTGAACGCTATTTCGCGCTGTAGTTGTAGACACCGTCCCATGACTCGGCGGGCGGTTTGCGCAGGTATTGTCGACACCGTTCCGCGAACTGTTTTGCCGGGGCGTCCTGCGGCATGACGGCGAACACCTGCTCGAACCGAGCCATGGCCTTTTCCCACTCGCGTTGCTCAAAAAGATCGAGACCTTCGGCGAACGCTTCGAGACCCTCGACGGTGTCGGGATCCACGTGCGCACGATCGGCCACGAGCTCGTAGAGCCTCACCGGCGTTGCGATACCGACCACTCGGACCCTGTCGAGCTTACGCAGGACGTACTCGTCGACGTCGATCCGATCGTAGGTGTATTCGCTGATCATCGTCCAGGTTCCGTAGAACTTGTTGACCCCCTCCAATCGTGACGCAAGGTTCACCGCGTTGCCCATGACCGTATAGTCCATCTTTTTTGTCGTACCCATGTTCCCGACGGCCATCGACCCCGTGTTGACACCGATGCGGGTAATCAGATGATCGGGGCAGAGTTCTTCGGCGACGAACCGTTTGTTCAACTCGACCTCGAGCCGTTTCATCCTGGTCGCCGCCCTGCACGCCCGATCGGCGTGATCGGTCATATCGATCGGCGCGCCGAAAAAGCACATGATCGCATCGCCCTCGAATTTGTCGATCGTTCCGTGCTCGTCGAGAATCGTGTCGCTCATGGCTCCCAAATACGCGTTGAGAAGCTGCACGAGGGTGTTCGGCGTCATCTTTTCGGAAATTGAAGAAAAGCCCCGTATGTCGGTAAACATCGCGGTCAGCTCGCGCTCTTCGCCGCCGAGTTTTAGCTTGTCGGGATCGGACACGATCTCCCTGATAACGTCGGTGGACAGATAGTGAGAGAAGGCGTCGCGAAGAAAACTCTTCTCGCGTTCGGTCCGGAGGAACTTGAGAATCGTCACGGTGAGAAACGTGAGAAAGACCGAGGTCGCGGGAACGAGGACGACCGAGTAGATCCCGGTAAAGACAAAAACGAGCACCTGGACGGCGATACCGGCGATAAGAAATCCGCTTCCGGTCAGCACGCCGACGAGGGGTTTCATCGGATCCATAACCAGAACGAGAACAAAGCAGAGGACCATTGCGAGAAGAAGCGAATAAAGCGGCGAGACCTCGTCGAGAAACTGCCGCTGCAGGATCGTATTTGCCACCGACGCGTGGGTCCCGACGTTCATGTACTCTCCCTCGAACGGATTGACGCCGATGTCGGTGGTCGAAGTACCGACATGACCGGTAATGCAAAAGGCCCCGTCGAGCGCCTCCGAGAGCAACGATCGCGTCTTCATCAGGTCGGTCAACACCGACCGCGTCGAGGCGAACCAATCCGGCAGATCGGCCTTGATGACGCGGTAGTCTTCGCGCGAGAGATACCCCCTCTCAAGCAGATTGTCGAGACTCGAAGAGATATCGTTCTCGGTCGATCCGTTAAGAAACGCTCCGATCTCGGAGAGGAGATACTCACGAACCCCTGCGTACTCACCGATCGATTCGGGGTCTTCGCGCTCGAGCATGTCGTCGCGAAGAGCTACGAAGTATTCGTAAATGTCCAGCAGCGGCGTGTCCCCCTGATACGCGTCCAGATATCCCCAGTCCTGTCGGAGTTTGAGATTCTTGATGAGCAGATCGAACAGCTCGTCGTGAACGATGAGATGCGCGAATGAGAGGTGCCGGTAGCTCTCGACGTACGATTTCGACGGCCAGTTGATCAGCATCGTCCCGTCGGCGGCGAGAGGGACGACGATTCTTGTGCGCGTCTCCGAACCGGGAAGCATCGCATCTTCCATGACTATTCTCGACTTCGATACGGCGAGCTTCGGATTGCCGAGCAGGTCGAGGAGCGGACGGAAGGCGAGTTGGGCGAAATACTTCCCGTCGTATTCGTACAATAGATCGATCCTTCTGCGAACTCCGTCGTTGTCGATAATGACGTTGGGGAATCCCGCGCCGGCGCCGCGCGAGATGATCGGAAATATCGCCGGTACGAGCCCCGAGCGTTCGAGCGTGTCGGGAAGCGTCCCTTCGACGAACGGGTAGGGAATATGCTTAAGTACGTAGCTCTCGAGTTCGGCGTCGGCGATAGGCTTCTCCTCGGGGATCACGTTGACCGTAAAGAACGCCTTTCCGAAAACGGCGGCGGCCCGGCCGAGATAGAGATCGTTGTCCCTGACGATCTTTCCTATTTCATCGAGAAGAGCGCTTTTGCGCGTCTCCATGTCGCGTATCAGGTCGGGGATAAAGTCGGCCGCCTCATCGATTTCGATGTCTCCCTGAACGAGCGCCTGGAACAGGCCCCTCGTGTTGTTCTCGATTCCGCCGAACTCGTTAGCGAAGCGCTCGGGGATCTCTTCTTTCAAATACCTCGAGTCGATGCCCCGGGGACTCGTGTCGACGTATTCGATATCGAACACGACGTACTCGGCGCCGAACTCGCGCATCAGAAGGATCCCGTCGGCGAATACCGCCCGACTCACCGGCCACGTCCCCGCCATTTCGATCGACGCGTCGTCGAAATCGACGAGAAGGATCGATTCGTGCTCCGCAATCGCCGGTTTGACACGGAGCAGCATGTTGTACATGCTTCCTTCCAGACGGGAGAAAAAATCCGTCAGGCTGAAGGCGGTCATTGCCGCGACAACGACGAAGGGTATCAGATAGTCGATCGTCTTTGGGCGTTTCATAATCAACCATAGTAGGCTTGCGGGTCTATGAACGCAACGTGCTAGTGGATATTCTGAATATCGTGGCGTTACCCCGACCGGCGTCGTTACACGGGCGTTCGGAAGTTCCGGTCGAGCGTAACGGTATTGAATAAAAAAACGATAGCGGGGGTGGATGATGAAACGGACGGTGTTCATTTCGACGACCCTGATCATTTTGGGAAGCGCGGCGGGCTTCGCGCAGTCGAACGACCTGATCGACGCGCTCCTCGATCGCGAGACGGCCGATTTCGGCTCTTCCCTTCAACTCATACTCAGCGCCGGCGGCCTGGTCGATGAGGAGGCGACGAGCGAAGAAGCGTACGAGACGTTCCGGTCGCTTGGGTGGCGGATGCGGACGAAGGATCTTTCCGATCCGCTTACCGCCGGTGAACTAAGCTACCTCATCATGAAATCACTTCGTTTGCGCGGCGGAATCATGTATTCCATCCTGCCTTCGCCGCGGTACGCTTTCCGCGAGCTCGTCTATCGAGGGGTCATTCCGCCGCAAACCCCGCCGGGACGAATCGTCTCGGGGGAGCAGGTGGTCCGCTACCTCGGGGCCGTCCTCCGATCGGCGGGAGCACGATCATGAAGCGGCGCCTCGTTTCGGCGCTGGTTTTCGTATGCGCGGCTTCGGTGTCCGCCTTCGACTACGGCGCCACGATAGATGAGACGTTGCTTTTCGCGCCCTCCGCTCAGGCGGATCTCACCAACGCACTCAAAACAACGCTCTGGATGTACGCGGGAAGGCCGGCGGGCACGTTGCTCACTGTTCGACTCTCATACATCAATCAAGCCTACGGGCCGGCCGAACAGACGATTCCCACGGTGAGCTTTCCGTTCATGTTCGACGTCGACGAGTTGAGTTTCGGGTTCAACTACCCCGCCGGCCGTATCGTGCTGGGAAGATACGTTCTTACCGAACCGACCGGCGCAATTTTCTCCCACAAGGTCGACGGCGCGTCGCTGCGCTATAAGATCCCCGCCATGACCTTCGGCATGGATGTCGGATACACCGGGCTGCTTTGGAAGAACGCTTCAAGCATTGCCCCGTCGCTGATGGATATCCATTACGCCCGGTCGGACGACGTCGTTCTCGGCTCACCGCGACTACTGGGTGTGTTTTTCGTTCAACCCCCGCCGCTGTTCGGACAGGAGCTTCGCATCGGAGCGATTGCCCAGGAAGACCTTCGCAACCCGGACGCCGTGACCGCCGAGGGCGAAAGCGAAAAGCGGCCGGGCATGGCGGGTCTCCTGGATACGCAGTACCTGTTCCTGCACGCACGTGGCCCGTTGCTCCCCACGCTCTACTACACGGCGTTCGTGGTGTACGGCGCCGGACGATCGCTTTCCTACATCGACAACGAATATCGATACTCCGATATTTCAAGCGTTCTCGCCGGCGCGAGCGCGCAGCTTTATCTGCGGGAGATTTCCTTCTCTCTCATCCGGCTGCGATTTCAATACGGAAGCGGCGACGGCGACGCGTCGAGCTTCTGGGAGAGCAACACCGAGGGAAGACTTCGGACCTTTATTTCGCTCACCGGCTCGCCCTCGGGAGTCGTGTTCAGTCCGAATCCGGGAAACACAGTCCTCGGCGAGCTCTCCTATTCGATCAGACCCGCGCCCGCGTCGAAGATAGAGCTGTTGCGGACGCTGCAGGTGGTAACCGCCGCGGTCGTGTTTTTTCGACCGACAACGGGATATATTTCGGAAGTGGGGATTCCGGCCGGCGCGACCGACCGATACCTGGGCGCGGAAGCCGACATCCAGGTCAACTCGCGGCCGTTTTCCGACTTGGGTGTTTCGCTCGCCGGCGGCGTGTTCTTCCCTTCGAACGCCTTCGTTACCGATTCAGGAGGTCGCGAGGATCCACGTTTTACGCTCAAGGTCACGATGTCCTTGAGCCTGTAGCCGGAGGTGGCTATGAACGCGAAACGTTTCGCTGCAATTCTCTGCTGCATCGCGGTTGTAACAATTTCCTACGCGGACGTCGTGATATCCGAGTTCCGCGGAAAGGTGGAGCTTCGGTCGCCGGGCGACAGGTGGCGTCCGGTCGAGGTGGGGATGGCGATCGATCCCGACGACACGATTTCGACCGGCTTCAATTCCACCGCCGTGCTTTCACTCGGCGCCAACAGTGTTATCGTCTCGCCGCTCACGAGAATGACACTCGACGCGTTTCTCGAGCGGGAGAAAGTCGTGGACACGAAGCTCTTTCTTCGTGTCGGCGCGGTGCGCGCGCAGGTCGACGACTCGGGAACGAAACGACAGAGCTTCAGCATCTCAAGCCCCTACTCGACCGCGTCGGTCCGGGGAACCGATTTCGAGTTCGACGGTCTTTACCTTCGGGTCTTCCGCGGGTCGGTGGCTCTGCTCATCGCGCCGCCGAAAAGGATCGGGGCGGCCGCCGGCCAAAGAGGCGCCGGCACGGGTGAGGGAGGCGAGGGGGACGGCGAAGAGGTTCTCGTCGGAAGCGGACGGAGCGTCCGGGTCGACGTCGATTTCTCGACGGGAACCGCCACCGCTTCGGTCGGCGAGCCCGGAGATCAGTTCAGCACCGATCCGACCTCGCGAGGATCGGGCGCCGGCGGAGGAGGAAGCGACGGGGCGCCGGGGGCGGTTACGCCGCCCGCGACGCGCGGATCGGTGGTCGTGACCTGGGAGTGGGAGGAGTAGGATGAAACACGCATGGATAACGACGGCGCTCGCCGTCGCGGCGCTCGCCGGGTGCGCGATCGGTCCATCGATCGGCGCGGGCTCGGTCCTTATCGAACTTCCTCCCCGGGCGACCGCTTCGGCGGCTCTCGACGGCGCAGAATACGAGATCGCGCGCATATGGCTTATCAGCGGTTCGTCGAAACTCGCGATCGACGGGTACGAGTACATCGACGTGACCGACGAGTCGGTGACGATTGCAGGACTGCTCCCCGACACCTACACGGTGCAGATCGCGTTCGGGCGAGTAGACGACGGGACGCTCTACTCGGTCACCGCGTACGGAGAATCGGACGCTTTTCGTGTCTCCGCGGGGGTTACCTCCAGAGTCACGATTCGGCTTCGGCGGCAGAGGGTGATGAGTGACGAAGGCGTTGTGGGAACCGGATTCGTCAACGCCGTGGTCGTCGACGGCCGGCTGTACACTTTGGCCGAAACCGGCGCGTTGTACGAGGACGGGGCGCTTATGGATCTGCCCGAGCTCGCCGGTCGCGATATCCGCTCGATCTCTCTCGGCAAATTCTTCGAGACCGACTCCACGGCCGCGGAGGAGCTCTGGATCAACACCGACGTAGGTGTCTTCCCCTATCGCGGAGGGGTGCTCGATACCACCTTCTCCGACGGCATCGCGCTCAATCCCGGCGAGAGCCTCGATATCGAAAAGACGTTCGCCTACCTCGTCGAAGACCCGGACAGCGGAGAATTCGGCTTGATCATCGGTCTTCAGGGATCGGGTCTCGACACTCTTCGAGGCACTCTGGTGAAATACTCCGACCGGAACGACCCCGCCGGCTGGGAGTGGCGCGGCTGGAGCGAGCTTGACGCGACCGCGGGTCTCGGCGACATCCGGGACGCCCTCTCCGGGGTCGGAGAAGTTATTTACGACGTTGTTTTCGAAGACCAATACATATACGCCGCGACGGCGCTGCAGACGCTCTTTCTCACTTCCGCCGATCTCGATGCGATGGTCGCCTACTTCGAGGGCCTCAACGACCCGGCCGTCGATATGGACCTCGACACCGTTCTCGGTTTCTTCGGTGTCGTCACGCTCACCGGTGGGCCCGACGAAGGCAAAACCATCAAATCGGTCGAAGTCGAGGGGTCGGTGCTCTATTTGGGGACCAATACCCGAAACGACCCGCATAACGGCGTTCTCGCGGCGCGGATGGATCCCGCAGACGGAAAGATCGTGTCGGATGCGGTACGGGTCGACGGAACCGACGGGACCGACGTCCTCGACATCGTCTACGGGGCGGAGGTAGGTCTCACGGTTGCGTACTCGGCCTCGACGGTTCTCGTCCTGGACGACGGAGCGTTGATCGAGGAGATACCGTTCTACGCCGGTCTGCCGGGACGCGTCCGCGACGTCGAATGGCTCGGCAGCCGGCTCTACGTCGTCGGATCCGAGGGAACGGCGTACATCGATTTCTGA
>JAJRYZ010000251.1 GCA_024275515.1 Spirochaetota bacterium | reverse complement strand
CCAACTGTTCGGTGAAATATTCCGCGTCCACCGACGGCGCACCTGAGTTTGCGTCGAGCGGAAGCACCGCCGCCGGATCGTCGCCGGTGATCGCGATTGTCGAATAGTCCAGGAGTTGATCGATGGCTTGCTCGAAGAGAATAGAGAGCGTTCGCTCGCGCTCTTCCGAATCGATTTTCCGCGCCGAAAAATACGATTCATCGGTTGCCGGCGGCGAATCGGTCAGATAGCTCAACTCCTCCTTGGCGAACCTGATAATGATCGCCTCGAGCTTGTCGGTTTGATAGTTGGCGCCGGTGTGATGACTCACACTGCCCGGGGCGCCGCCTTCGCTCTCCCCCCGTTCTCCGTAGGTCAGAAAGATGTACGCGCCACCGGTAAACTGCGCGATCTGTCGAAGCACGTATTCGCCGTCGATGTCGAGCCCGCCCGCGCCGACTGAGTATATCTTGATTCCGGCGCGCCGGGCATCCCGAACGGCGTCGGTGTAGTCGTAGTCCTGCTCGTAGTCGAGATGCGGCGGGGCGTCGGTGATGACGAAGGCGAGCCGAATACCGTCCGGGTTCCACGAAACCGACCGCACCGTCTCATCCAGCGCCGCCTGAAGATCCTCCGGGGTGTCGCCGCCGCCGCCGGCCCGAACCGCCTCGATCTCCCGCTGAAACGCCTGCAGATCGGAGGTAAGATCCACCGTGCGGGTGCGGTACTCGTCGCCGACATCCCTGTACAGGACCATCCCGAATCGAAGCGCGGTCGGAATGTCAAGACTCGTCAGATTCAGATGGATGATCTCTATCGTCTTCCTGAGCCGGTCGATCTCTTCGCCCATGCTCCCGGTCGTGTCGAGAACGAATACGATATCGAGCGGAATACGCCGGGGGAGTGAGCGCGCTTCGTCGAAAGACACCTCTATCGTTCGTTGTCCCGATCGGTCGAACGCGACTTCCTTGGTCCCGGACGGCGTCCCGATACGCGCCGAATAGGATTGAAACGAATCGGAGTAGAGCGAGGGGTTGAACTGATACGTCCCGTCGGCGAGGGTTCGTCCGGTATCGAGAAGCCGGCCGGCGGCGTAGATCGCGACCGTCGCATTCGGCTCCGAATCGCCGTTTACGTCGACCACGCGAAGCATGACCCGCTCGGTTACATCGAGCTCGAAATGCGTCGCCCAGGAGTATTCCTCAAGGAAGTCGATAAAGTATCCGTACTGTTGATTGTCGTCGGCGAAACCGGCCGAAAGCCCCGACTCGCCGCCGCCGCTTGCCCACGTCGAAGCGGAGGAAGAAGCGCCGACCCCGGCGCCACGCAGTTCGTCGACCGCCGGTTCGGCCGCCTTTGCGCCACCGGCCGCGGAGACGACGCCGGTCTTTTCTTCCGCCATCGAACGTCGTTCGATAGGCGGTTCGGGAATCGTCACCCGCGGCGCCGGCGCTCCGGCGGCGGGAGCGGCGTCGCTTTCTTCGGGCTCTTCGGCGGACCGCGGCGCCTCGCTTGTGCCGCCTTCCGCATCGGCGGGCGTCTCGCCGGAAACGCGATCGTCGGTCGTCTCTTCGGTCGTTTCCGGCCCGTCCGTCCCCGATCGCGCCACACTCGAGCAACCGGAAAGAAAAACGATAGAGAGCAGAATCGAGAACATCGCGACGCATCGAATGCCGACACTCTTCACGGCGTCACCTCCCGCATGCTTACCATAGCACGAACCCTGCCGTTCGGCACGACGGTCCGTGTGATTCGGGCAACGCGCCACGCGGCTATGTTCCGCATTGCCCGGCATGATTCTCATTGCCTCACGCCGAACAGACCGGTCCGCGCATTGGCACGCAGCCAGTCGGTGAGAATCGAACCCCGGGTCGAAAGGAACTCTCGCCACCCGGGGGAAAAAGGAACCGAGGCGAGATCGTCGAGCCGCATGACGCGTACGTATCCCGATCTGTCGGGAGCGTGGATAAGCGGGTGCGCTTCGACCGACCGCAATTCGACCTCTCCCGAACGACGTCGCTCGAATTGGACCCGGATGAGCGCGGATTCGCCTCGGACGGCGATCTCCTCGTCGGGCAGCGACACGTCGATGTGCGACGATTGGCCTGAGATGAAGTTTCCGAGTGAATACATGATGACGCGGTCCCTGCCGCCCGCGCGATGAATCACCAACGGCTGAAGTACGTGCGGATGGTGCCCCCACACGATATCGACGCCCGCCTCGACGAGCTCGACGAAGAAGTCCCGCTTGCGACGGTCCGGCTCGGTTGCGTACTCCACTCCTCCGTGATACGAGAGGACGAACAGATCGAACTTCTCTCCATAGTCACGGACCCGCCGGAGCAAGAGAGCGCGGTCGGCGTCGGAGGTGTAGCTCACGATATTGACGTGGTCGGTCCGAAACCCCCGATTGAGAAACCCGGTGACCGCGAGAAAACCGACTCGAAATCCGTTGACTTCGATAAGGACCGGTTCGTACCTTTTCTCGGCGTCCGCCTGAATCCCCGAATAGACGATTCCAAGCCGTTCGCCGTATCCGTCCAGAACGGAAGCCGTTTGCAGTATGCCCTCGACCCCGAGATCGGCCGAGTGGTTGTTGGCGGCCGACACCACGTTTACGCCTACCGAGAATACCGCTTCGGCGTACTCGGGCGGGGCGTTGAACCGCGGGTATCCGGCGGTAGGCTTCCGCGGATCGATCGCGAATTCGAAGTTTGCGAACGCCAGATCGGCCGCGCCGAGAAGTTCCTCGGTTCGGGCGAACGCCCGACGATACGGCGTACCGGCGAGGTTTTCGACGTGGGCCATGACGTCCCCCACGAACGTAAGCGAAACCGACGGCGACTCGACAACGGGCGGCGGCGGAGAAGCCGCCGGCGGGCGAGGCGGCGTCGTCGCGCCGATGATGAGCAGCGCAAGCAGCGGTGGAAGCAGGAGAAGCTTACGTTTCGCGACGTTTTTCACTGCGGGCCGCCGTGACAATCGCCGCTGTACGCATCGCCTCTCCATTGGCTATAGTTGCATGCGATAGTCTCATGCGCGCATGGAGTGAGGTGTCCATATGAGGAAATATACTTCGGGTGGCCGATCGAAGACGAGGAGATGAATACCGATGGACCCGGATCAGTTTGAACGCGCCTTCGCGCCGCTCAACGCGGTCGACGCGAAGGCACTCGAAGAGATTGCAGACCAGTTGAGGAGCTCCCGCGACAAGCGCAAACGTGCGGTCGGGGTCTTTCTCTCCCGGATCAACCAATGCCGTGTCGGAGCATCGTCGGCCGGTGCGGCCGGCGCGGGGAACGCACCGACTTCGGGACTCAAGGATCTGACCGATTAACGTGGCTTCCCCGCGGGAGGCGGACCTGTACGAGCCCGTCGCGGAGTATCTCCGGGCGCGCGGATACACGGTCCGCGGTGAAATTCGCGGCGTCGACATCGTAGCCTGCCGGGACGACGCCGTGGTGGCCGTCGAGCTGAAACGACGTCTCACGCTCGATCTGGTGCTTCAGGCGGTGGAGCGGCAGCGGACCGCCGATTCGGTGTACGTCGCCCTTCCGGCCGCATCCGAGGGTCCCGCGTTCCGCAATTACCGGCGGGTGGTCGGTTTGTTGAAACGACTGGAGCTCGGATTGATGCTTGTCCACTTTCGACCGTACGGCACGCAAACGGAGGTAAGATTCCATCCCGCTCCGTGGCGCCGGCGCAGCTCGCGCCGCGAGCGACGCAACATCATTCGCGAGTTCGACGGCAGGACGGGCGACAGAAACACCGGTGGATCGACGCGGACGCCGGTCGTCACCGCCTACCGGGAAAGCGCGGTGTTCGTCGCCTGCGCGCTTGACAGGGTGGGGGTCGCAACTCCGGCGGCGTTGAGACGGTTGGGGACCGGCGACAGGACTCAGAGCATTCTGTCGAGGAACTACTACGGGTGGTTCAGACGGATCGGTCGCGGCCGCTACGCGCTCGATGAAGCGGGGCGCTCCGCTCTTTCCGAGTACCGTGAGCTTTCCGACTACTACTCGACGTTGCTCGACGAGCGACAATCCGGAGGAGCGTCCGCCACATGAATACGTCTCGGCGGAGAGTTCGAAGAGGCGACGATCTGTCGGGTGGGAGAAGCGCTCGAAAACGCCCACGGCGTCGTCGGGAGGACGCCCTCCGGCTTCCGATAGAGCAGACCCGCCGTCCCGATCCGACCCACGCGCCGTGCTTCGCTTATCGATCGGAGGCCGAGCGCGCCCGCTCGATGAGCGAAAGCAGGTTCGTCATCTTCGGCGTCGGAGGGCGCAGCGCCGCTTCGATAGTCGCCCGGTCGAAGCGAGCCTCCAGGTACGACCGCACCTCGAGGCGACCCGACCAACAGTCGACCGTGTGCCGGCAGAACAAATCGCTCCCGGGAGCAAGACAGTACGAAAAGGGGACCTCGTGGCCGAGCATTCGGCAGTAACGGGTCTCCGTCTCGTACCGTCCCGTCGTTTCCTCCAATCCTCCGGTCCTACCAGCGTCCGGTCTTGGCGACCGCAGGCTTCGGGAAGTCGGCGATCTCCTTGAGGTTCTCCTCGATGATTTCCTTCGGCAACGAGTAGTCCTGCAATTCGCCGGCGAAGTACGCCTCATAACCCTTGAGGTCCATCAGACCGTGCCCGCTCAAGTTGAATACGATGACCTTTTCCTTTCCTTCTTCTTTCGCGCGTTTCGCCTCTTGGACCACACCGGCGACCGCGTGCGACGTCTCGGGAGCGACGATGATGCCCTCCGTGCGCGCAAACGTAACCGCCGCTTCGAAACATTCCAGTTGATGAATGGCCCGCGGCGTAACCAGCCCTTCGACGGCGGCGGCGGATACGAGCGGCGCCATACCGTGATAGCGAAGCCCGCCCGCGTGGATCGGCGGGGGAACGAAACCGTGACCGAGCGAGTACATCGGAAGCAACGGCGTCATACCCGACGCGTCCCCGAGATCGTATACGAAAGGTCCCTGCGTGAGACTCGGACACGAAGCAGGTTCGGTGGGAATGATCTCGATGTCGGCGCCGTTTATTTTGTCGTGAACGAACGGAAACGCGAGCCCGGCGAAGTTACTGCCGCCTCCGGCGCAGCCGATGACGACGTCGGGCGTCTTTTCGTCGAACAAGGCGAGCTGCTTTTTGGTCTCAAGACCGATGATCGTCTGATGCAGCATGACGTGGTTGAGTACACTCCCGAGCGAGTACTTAGTCGAGCCGGATTCGTCGGTAACCGCCGCTTCTACCGCTTCGCTGATCGCGATGCCCAGACTGCCGGGCGTATCGGGAGACTTATCGAGAATGTCTCGTCCCGCCTTCGTTTCGGTGCTTGGACTGGCGATGCAATCCGCTCCCCACGCTTTCATCATGATTTTTCGGTACGGTTTCTGTTCGAAGCTGATCCGAACCATATAGACCTTGCATTCGAGTCCCAGTTGGGCGCAGGCGAACGCCAACGCGCTTCCCCACTGCCCCGCACCGGTCTCGGTGGTCAAGCGCTTGGTTCCAGCTTGCTTGTTGTACCACGCCTGCGCCACGGCCGTGTTGGGTTTGTGGCTTCCCGGGGGCGAGAGACTTTCATTTTTGTAGTATATGCGGGCCGGCGTCCCGAGTTCCTTCTCGAAAGCAAACGCGCGATGAAGCGACGTCGGACGCCACTTGAGCAGGATATCAAGAATCCCCTCCGGTATGTCGATCCACTGTTTCGGACTCACCTCCTGCTCGATCAGCGCCATCGGGAAAATCGGCGCAAGCATCTCCGGCGATACCGGATTGCCGTCGGGTCCGAGCGGAGGCTGCATGGGAGTCGGTAGATCCGCCGCGAGGTTGTACCATTGCCGCGGGATTTCGTCGGACGACAGGATTGCCTTGTTCATCGTCTGGAACTCCTTACTGTTTCTATGAGTAGAAACACACTATACGCCGCGTCGGCCGGTGTCAAGCGTTTTTTGTCTCGGTGAGCAATTCGAAATCCGGTGTGCCTGATTTCGAATTGCTGTGTCTCGGTTCACGCCGGCGCCGTCGAGCTACGCTCCTTCGCCGTCCGGCGGAGCGGCGGCGAAGAATTTGCCCGTCGATCGCGCGACTTCGGCGCCGTCTCGATACATCGAACCGGAGACAACGAAAAGTCTGCCCCGGGTCCGATCGAGTCCGGCGACGACGCGCACGCGCGCTCCTACTTCGACCGCGGAGCGGAACCTCACGTCAAGTTCCGCGGTAACGGCATGCGCTCCCGATGAAATCACCGCGTGAGCCATGATCTCGTCGAGGACCATCGAAATGAATCCACCGTGCGTCATCCGCCGCCACCCGGTGAATCGGTCCGGTATGACGAGGGTGGCTTCGGCGACACCCGGCTCGGGGTAGATGATATCGAGCTTCAACCCGTCGGGATTCTCGCTCCCACAGCAGAAGCAATGGTCGTCGCGCGCAACGGCGATCCTCGCGGGCTTCGGAGGTTTCGTGTTCACTTATCGCTGCTCTCCTGAAAAGCGGAAACGCCGATGGAAACTCCGATCGACATCGACGCGGTGAATGATAGATGCGATCTCACGCAGGTTCAATACCAATGCCGCACAGTGCGAACAGACGCGCCGCGGCGGGAATCGCCGGCCGCGCGGGGAAAGGCGGCGGTCGGAACTGAGAGTCGCCGGTTGCAGCCGCATCCTCTGTCCCGGGATAGATTTCCGCGGTACATTGTGCAGTAAGCCTCTT
The DNA here is from genome assembly GCA_024275515.1 of Spirochaetota bacterium. Classification (GTDB taxonomy): domain Bacteria; phylum Spirochaetota; class Spirochaetia; order ARS1246; family ARS1246; genus JAJRYZ01. The sequence continues at coordinate 1,176 of JAJRYZ010000251.1, read as the reverse complement.
TTAGTCCGCCCGGCCGGAGAATCGCCGGTATGCGCAGTATGCAATACTTTTTCGGACTCGTACGTTTTCTCGCCTCGTTACCGATACGGATATATCGGACGATCATCTCCCCCGTGCTCCCGCCGTCGTGCATCTACACTCCGACGTGCTCCGAATACTCGATCCGCTCGATTATGGCGCACGGAGTCCTCAAAGGAAGCGTTCTTTCTCTCACCCGGATCACCCGCTGCGTCGGCGCGTTCTTCGCGGGCGGAGAGGACCCGGTTCCGAAAACGTTTTCGTTCCGCGCGATCATGCGAAACTACCGTATGTATCGCAGACCGCGGCGCGCCGGCGAGCGGCTCACGAGCCGGTGCGCGTCGCATACGCACAAAAACGTCGATCCGGATCGAGATTCGGCGCTCTCTGACGTTTAGCCGGTGAGGACCGGCAATTCGCCACGAGAGCGTCTTGTTTGCGCGCCGCTGCCTGAGCGATTCTCGATATGGCAAGCCATATCGAGAATCGCTGCTGTTGAAAGAAAAACGGTCGACGAACGAGGGCGAAATGATATACTATTTTCACTACGAGTCCATGTCAGGAGCAAACGATGACCGTAATCTACTGTGATGTAACCGGCAACGAAGTCGAGTCCGCTACCACCAACTATTCGTGGAGGACGCGCAATCGGCGCTACGACGTCATTCGCGGGCGGGATTTCTCCATCGAGGGCATGAAGAAACTCGAACAGGCTGTTCGCGAAGAGATGGCCAAGCACGAACGGTTCAGTTTTCGCGGCTACAAAGAAGTGCTTGCCCGTAAGGTCGAAGAGCTTACCGACTAAAGAAGCAACCTCGCCGCGAATCGACCCGACGAGGCGCCGCCCGAGCGCGCTCGCCGCGGTGAACTACGGAGGAACCTCTCCCGCGCTTTTCAATGCCGCAGTCGCGGTGCTTCGCGCGATTCTCGACCACTTGGACCACGTGGACGACCCGGAGGTCTCATGAAACGACGAAAGCCGAACATCCTGTTCATACTCACCGATCAGTGGCGAGGCGACTGTCTCGGTGTCACGGGTCATTCGGTGGTTGAGACGCCCAACCTCGATATGGTCGCGAGAAAGGGAGTCGTGTTTACCTCCGCCTATTCTCCGTGTCCGTCGTGCGTCGCCGCACGGGCGTCGTTGTTAACCGGGCT
>JAJRYZ010000250.1 GCA_024275515.1 Spirochaetota bacterium | reverse complement strand
TGTGCAGCTCATCGTTTTCGCCGGGAGTACCGAGCAAGCTCGCGTCGATCTGATCGCTACCGGGAACCCACGGCCACATGTAACCGGCCTCGAGATAGAACTTGTCGCCGATGCTGAAGCCGGCCTCGCCGTAGATCCCGACGGTCGGGATGATCTCTTCGGGATTCAGCAGTTCCTGAGTCAACTGATTGACATAGCCGTAGCGAAGACGGTCGTAGTTGGAGCCGTAGAACGACGGTCGGAACGTGCCGTTGAAGTTTCTATACTCGATACGGTAGTCGAGGACGAACACCTTGCCGAATACTCCCGCGGCCATGCCGTAGTTGCGCAGCGGAAACTGACCGTCTGCGAGTTCATCCTGCGGAATAAAAACGGCCGGCGTGTAGAGCCCTTTGTCAATGAGCACCGTCGTTCCGTCGGTATCGTAAACCGGCGTTCTGTAGTAAGGCATCATCGCTCCGACGTCTCCGAACAGAATTATCGACAGGAAATCGGTTTCGATAATCGGAAGATCGATGTCGGAGCTGAAGTTTACGAACACCGGTCCGCTCGGCTCTTCCACGTCCGCGGCGAGCGGGAGCTCTCCGCTCGGGTCGATATCGACGATTCCGGAAACTCCGAGCGCGAGGCGAAAGGCTTTCCCGAACGGGCGGAGATAGAATCGACCTCCCATTATCTCCGGCTCGGCGAGCTCGTTGAACACCGCCTCGAGGCCGATCACGTTAAGATCGAGTCCCATATTGACTCCGATGCGCCGGACCGACGGGAAATCGGCGTCGTTGGCGTAGTTTCGCATCAGCAAACCGTGCCCGATGGTCATATTGTCGAGGTTACCGACCTTCAAGTAGAACTTGTCTCGTTGCCGACCCCATTCGAGATAGCGAATCTTGAGGAAGAGATCGCTCGCCGCGTCTCTTGCCGCCGCGAGAGGATCGTCGGCCCACCCGATGTCGGTGCCGAAAGACCATTCGTCGTTGCCGCGCGGACGATACCAGTCGTTCGGGTCGAACATATTCGTCTCGTATATGACCGGCAGATAGAGGCCCATGCGAAGTCGACCGAGCGTGAACTGGGGCTGCAAAACGGCTTTCGAATAGGTCTTCTCGTTTATCGTGATCGTCCCGATCTCCATTCCCAGTATGTCGCGAAGCCAATCCATTATCGGCTCGAAGAGTCCGGCTTCCGCCGCCGCCTCCGGCGTCAGTTCTTCGGTAACCGGCTCGGACGGCTGCTCGACGACGGGCGTCTCTTCGGCGGGAGGAGCTTCCGACGGCTGTTCGGTCGTTTCGGTTTCGGTGGGTTCGTTGCCGGGAACGGCGTTCTCATCGAGTCCTTCTCCCTCGAACTCGGCTATGCCTTCGAAGAACTCGGCTATCTGTTCGGCGGTCGCGGTTACCGCCTCGAAAGTATCGGCGAGCGCGTCGGCGAACTGCCCCGGCTCGAGGTCGATGGTTTTGCCGGTCAAAAGACTCGTGAAGGAGGCGGCTCCGCTTTGAAGCAACAATCGCTCGGTCTCTCCGGGGACCGATTCGATTCCGAGTTTGGTGCCGCGAACGCCGCAGACCGCGCTTGCGGTCGCCACCTGGTAGGCGGAGGCGCCGTCCTTTGCGAAAACGCCGCGTATCTTCCCGCTTACGAGACTGAAGGTATTAGCCTCCGCACCGCTGCGGTTTTGCAGCGTGTCGACGACGAACTCGGTGTTGTTGGCCAGCTTGATGAGCGACTGGTTCGGATCGAGGCGGATCTCTGCGGTGGAGACGGTCGTTCTGACTTTATCTCCGGGCAAAAGCTCCATGCCGTATTCGGGGTACAACTCATCGCCGTCGGCCGACGTTACGAAGACGCCGTCGGGATTGTCGAAGTATTCCGGGACGGCGACCGGTTCGTCTGCCTGCGCGAAAAGCGCGAAAGGTATTACCGATAGCAGCAGCAATGCCAGTAGTTTTCTCATTTCATCCTCCCTTAAAACAGGCTGAGCGAGCTTTGCAGTTTGGCGCTGGTTTCCCACTCCGCCGTTTCTGGATTGTATCGGACGTCGTAGGCGAGCGTTATCAACGCCGGGCCCGTCTGATAGTTGATCGTCGCGCCGATGACGGCGTCGGTGAAATCTATGAGATCTGCGAAGCTCTGGATATTGCGTTTGTCGAGAGACGCGCTAAAAGAGAACCCGGGCAGCAGCCCTTCGGCAAGGACGAAGGAACCGCGTATGTGCGGAAAGTTGACCCACGCCTCTTCGCTGTCGGGCGGTATATCGGGCGCCGGCTTCTTGAAGGGACCGTCGATCCCCAGGCTGAACACGATAAGGTCCTCGAAGAGCGAGAATCCGGTGCTCGCGTACCATCCGGCGGTGCCGTCGATGATCGGATCGGCGCCCTCGGGATTGTTCGCGATGGTATAGTACTCCGCGCGATACATGTCGTACGGCTCGCCGAAGTAAACGGGAATAAAATCGTCGCCGAGGAAACGCAACTGGGCGCCGTACGGAAGAACGCTGAAGAGCTTTCCCCCGATCCCGATCATCCCGCCCTGATGTCCGTTTTCCGAGACGTAATCGCCGAACGCTACCATCGAGAGAAGCTTGTTCGAGAGGATCGGAAGCCGAAAATCGACGCCCCATACGCTGATCGTCTCGGGCGTCTCGGTGGTTTCGACGTACGCGTACGGATCGCGGTCCGCAACGAGCGTCGAGCCGAGTTCAAGATACTGCAGCACGGGCAATTTCAGCCAGAGTAACGGACGGACGAAGACCCGCCCCCCGATAACGTCGAAAGTGGCGAGATTGCCGACGAAACTCTGGAATCCGACGAACGGGAATTTGAACAACTGACCGTCCATGTCGAAGCTGAGCCCGAAAATCCGCTTTTCCGGCAGAAAGTGAGTGTTCGCGTAGTTGCCCATGATAAAGCCGTTCCCGAGAGTAGCGTCGTCGATCGAACCGAGCTTGATATAGAGCGGATCTCCGCGCATGCCCCAGCGGACGTATCGAAACATCGGAAGGTAGAGCTCGAGAAAGGAGACGCCCGCTTCGCTCGGCACCCAGTCCGCGGTGCGGACTTCGAACTCGTTTCCGGTACCCGCGGTGAACCGGTAGTTGATGGTGACTGCGAGGCCGATTCCGAACTTGCCTATGGCAAAATCGGGGCTGAGACTGAGAGATTGATACGTGATGGGTTCGGTCGTGCCGTCTCCGGTGTCTTCGTTGAACGTCGCGGCGCCGAGGCCCAGGTCGAGTCCGAACTCAGGAGACGCACCTTCTTCCTGAGCGATAAGGCCGGCTGCCGTAAGACACATGGCGAGGACGAAAACGATCGATTTGCCTGCTCTTGCCATGAAACTCTCCTTACAGTGGTCAAATATATCGTAGCATATAGGAAAAACCATTTCGACACATCAGAAATGCGACAAAACCTCTTTCCGGACGCTACAGCGAAACGGTCATCCCGATGACACCTTCCAACCCGTAGTGCCACGATCGCGATCCGCTCTCGGAGTCGGTGGAGCGCGTTTCCATACCGGCGGAAATGGACGCGTACATGCGTCCGTAGTCGCCGACGTCGAGCGTCGACTGGTGGGTAAGCTTGACGAGCAACCCTCCGTCGGACCCGGTCCAATCGATTTCGACGGATTCCGTATTTTCAAAATATACATCATTTTCCACGCGGATGTTAAGAAGCGGAATAAAGAGGACCCGGTCGAGAAGACGTCGCGACGACAAGCCCAGCTCGATCGCATCCGACACCACGACTCGATTCGCCCAGGCGAGTTCCAACTCGTTCTCAAAGCGGATCGTCGCCGAACGCGTGTACAACCGAACCGACGCGTCGAACACGACTCGAGTCGAGGCGCCCGACGCCCCGTTGGACGGATCAAACTCGGCGGCGAGGCCGTAGGCGTATTCGTCGCTCGTGAAGCGTCGAAAGATCGGACGGACCCCCCGTGCTCCAAACAGGTTGACCGCCCGCCATCCGAGTTCCCCGGAAGCCGCGGTCCCCGAGGCGATCGAATCGTGATTACGCTCGATGCTTCTCGCGAGCGAGACCGAGAAACTCGTGGGGACCAGAAGGTCGGAGGCGCGCGAGAGTCCCACGCGTCGCAACGTAAGCGTTCCTCGCGACTCGTACCGACCGCTCTCCGCGCGGTCGGCGGTCGTGAGGAATCTCTCGACCGGGGCGGCTGCGACAATGTCGTAGATCGGGAGGGCGAGCAGGAACCCGAAGGATCTCAGTTGGTCGAGAGTCGCGAGAGAATCTCCCACGATCTGGGGACCCACGAGAAGAAGCTCCTCATCGAGCGCCGAAACGGAATAGACCACCGCGAACGGACGGTCGAAGCTCAGTTCTATCCGGACCGGATAGTCGCCACCCGTGACGGTCGGACGTCCGAGACCGATAGGGATGTTTGCCGCCACACCTCCCGAGGCCTCGATTATTCTCGGATCCGAAGCTTCGCCGTGCATCGCTATCCTGGGCGCAACGTCTATTCTGAGCCGACTTGAACCGACCGTGCTCGTGAAACTCGCCTCGACTCCGTGTTCGCCTCCCTCCGAATCGATCGGCGCCAAGAGCCGATAGGTCTCGGCGAACGCGGCGGCATACCCGATATCTGCACGCCGCTCGACGTCCCGATACTCGTAGGCGGCGAACGACGTCGAAAAAACGAACGCCGGAGACGGTGAAAAACGCGACTCGCCGTTCCATCGTTGTTCGAGCGAATCAGGCTCAACACGCGTACCGGCCTCGACCGCCGCGGAGAACCCGCGTCCGAGGTTGAGGGAAACCCGGTTCGTTCTTCTGTACGCTCGCTCGCCGAGGGAATCGAAAGAAGCGAAAGAATCGACAAGAGTCACCGGAAACGGGCCGGCGGGAAGACGGAGTTCGTAGCCTCCGGAGAAAGCGGCGCCGGACGCCGGCAGCGAGAGATCGACGTGAGTGTTTGCGCGGATGGGCCCGATCGTCGCCGCAACGGCCGCGCCGGAACGAAAGTAGGCGCCGCCGGGCGTGGCGGCAAGCGGGCTGAAGCTTTTGCTGCCCGCGCTCGCGAATTGCTCGATTTCGACGTCCGAAACAAGAGATACTCCCGCCGCATTGAGGACGGATCCGGGAAACGAGAGCGACGCCGCGATTTCTCCGCCGGCGCCGACGGAGAGGACGCTTTCGGACAGGTGTATTTCGTCGAGGTAGATCGTGCCGTCACCGTCTGCGACGATCGAAATCTCGACGACCGAAGCGGTGACGAGGTCGGGATCGTAGTTAACCTCCGGGGCGGCGACCTCTTCTCCGTCCATGAACACCGAACCGTCGCGGTAGCGGTACGAAATTTCGTGCCACCGCGCATCGCCCGGTATTACCGCCGCAAAGGAAAGCCCGCGGCCGCCGTCGTCGGCAAGAAGCGTCGAGACGGTCGCCTCCGAGTCCGCTCTGGCGTAAAGGACGAGCCGGGCGTAGTCGGCCGGCGCCACTCGATTTGTGCGCCCGGTAAACGAAAGCGGGTTCGCCGCGTCGGCGCCGACGTAGTCGACCCTGAGTATCTCTTGGCCGGCGCCGCCTGCGGCGCCGGCGCCGTGGAATTT
>JAJRYZ010000249.1 GCA_024275515.1 Spirochaetota bacterium | reverse complement strand
GCTCCGGAACACCGAGGCGGGCCCGGACCCCGTCGCTCGGCTCAGCCGGTTCATCACGAAAAGCGGAGCTTCCGTGCATATCCATCATGAGCGCTTCACCCCGCTTGCCGATCGACTCGATACAAATGTTGAGATTTGCTCGGGGTGGGACAATCATATGCTGACGGATGAGCGCCGCGAACGCTATCACACGTTGCTTGCCGCAGGCTACCGCGTTGGGTTCGTCGGCGGGAGCGATAACCACCGTCGAAACCCGGGCGTCGGCGGTGCGCTCACGGGAATTATCGCTGAATCTTTGACGAGAACCGCCGTTGTCGAGGCACTTAATCGTCACCGCTGTTTCGCAACGGACGGATCGCGGATCGTGCCGTGGTTGACAGTGGCGGGAGGAACGATGGGAGATTCGGTCGAATCGTCGGGTCCTCCCCTTGTCGAGTGCCACGTGTCGTCGCTCAAGGGTCCCGCAACGATATCGGTTTATCGTGACGGTGTTGTCGTCGTCGCCCGCGCCGCCGACAGCAGCGATATCCGGTTCGAGTGGCGAGATGAGTCGGCAAAGGCCGGATTACACGTCTACTATCTTGAAGTTGTTGAAGCATGCTCTCCCGGGCGATATCCGTCGAATCTGGCTCCGGCGCTCGGGGGATCGGCGTGGACCAGCCCCGTGTGGGTTGTGGTCCGTTGATAATGGCCCGATTTCTGTGGATTCGCCGCGGGGCGCGCGTTTCTCTGCGGTGTGTCAGACGACCGCGAATCGCGGGAGATAGTCAGGCGCCTCCTTTAACGGGGTGGGAATGGTTCTCCTCCACAGCTGGTCGAAAAAACTGCCCGCCACTACCTGTCCGTCTTCAATGAACTGCCGTTCCTCGGTTATTTTTTGCCGGATCCGTCGTACTTCCGCCTTGCTCAGCCCGGCAACCTCGGCGTGGGTACGTCTCTCGGCGGCAACACCGATGCGGTAACGCTTGACGAAGTTGTGATGGTAGACATACACGCACAGGCGCTCAAGACCGTTTCCCACGTTCCTCCCGAAGCATACCGTTTCCCGGTGATACTCCGGCAGGTCCTTTCGTATCTCCCGGTCGAGATAGTTGGCCGAAAACAGGTCGTTTGAGCGAGTCCGTGGGGCTCGGGAACTGATTCTCACATGCGCAAAACTCCCTTCCTTCATCCTTTCGCGCATCTCTCCATCCTTCTCGATCGCTCTGAGGTATTCTTGTTTTTCATCGGTATAGAGCCGCAGCGGTTCGGCGCCGGGGCCGAGGCGTTTGATCTGCTCGATCAGTTCGGTGAAACCGCCGGTAATGGTGTGTCGTGTGAAATCGACCCGGCGATACAACCGTTCGCAGCGTCTCTTCTGTTTTTCGGTTTTCCTGCCTTTCCGGCGCATCAGCGCGTAGTTGAGCCCGTAGACGTATTGCGATTGCTTACCGAGGAGAAGGTGGATGTTGTTCGGAAAGTCCTGCGACACGAAGAAATTCTCCAATCCGTCTGCAACCAGCGATTCGCTCAGCTCGACGCGACGTTGCACTTCCGAAAGGGCGGGTAGGATGGCGCGTGCGAGGCGACCGAAGCGGTTCTGCACTGTCTTGACGGTGGTGGAGAAGTAGCGAGAGAGTCCACGTAAAGAGAATCCGGAGACGAACAGCGTGATGAGTTGGTGGTAGTCGAAAGGCCGATGTGACCAGTAATCGATCGAGAGAGTGCGTTTGGAAAAAGTGCGACCGCAACGACGACATCGGTAGCGCTGCACTATTTCCCCGCAGCTCAAGTAGCTGCCGTGGGCGTCGTACCATCGCGAGCCCTCCTCGGGGCGGTGGTTCGGGCAGTGGGAAACCGGACAGAATAATCTCATGGACCCTCCTGTGAGCTGTGCGCCCATAGAATAGATACTCGCCCACCGGCTCTCGTGATTCACTATCCACAGGAATCGGATCATAAAGGAAGTGTTGCAGCAGTCGTGCCGCGTGGCTAAACTTGCGCCACATGACAACTGTACGCCTCACTTACGAAGCCATGTTTGATACTTTTGCTTCGATCCTCATCAGCGAAGGTGTTGAGGAGAATAGAAGCCGTCTCTGCGCCGGGATTATCGCGGACTCGACTTTCGACGGCGTGCTTTCGCACGGGATACGCCGCTTTCTTCCACTTGTCGAGGCCATCGGAGAAGGACGGATCGATCGAACCGCAGAGCCGACACAAATTCGAGGGTCGGGTGCCGTCGAGGTCTGGGACGGAGGCCACGGAATAGGCGTTATCAACGCGGCGCGTTGCACGGACAGGGCGATGGTCGTCGCAAGACGGCACGGTGTCGGATGCGTTGCGTTGCGCAACACCAGCCACTGGCTACGAGCCGGCAGTTATGGTTGGCGTGCGGTCGAGTCCGGATTCGCTCTCGTCTGTTGGACAAACACGATTTCGAATATGCCCGCCTGGGGTGCGGTCGAGAAGTCGGTCGGCAACAATCCCTTAGTCGTTGCTGTGCCGCACGGCACGCAACCGATCGTACTCGATATGGCGATGAGCCAATTCTCCATGGGAACTCTCAGCTTATTCTCCGAGACAAGGCGACCGCTCCCGGTGGCGGGAGGTTACGACTCCAATGGTTCGCTTACTACCGATGCGGAATTGATTCTTGCCTCCGGGCGAGCACTTCCTGCCGGCTTCTGGAAAGGATCGGGATTGGCGATCGCCCTCGACGCGCTCGCTGTACTTCTTACCGGCGGGAACGCCACTGCCGACTACGATGCCATGGGAGAAGAGCGTGACGTCTCGCAGGTTTTTATCGCTTTCGCTCCCGAGCATACTGTCGGGAGTACACGCATCGAGGGACTGATCGGACGGATCGCAGAGCACGTGGCGTCGACCGAGCCTGCGACACCAGGCGAACCGCCTGCCGTACCCGGTCAGAGAACCCTCCGGCGCAGAGCGGAGAATCGACGAAACGGGATGAGCATCGACGCCGGGCTCTGGTCCCGAATCGTCCGCCTGGTGCCGAAGGGAGCCGACAAAAGGGTCGGTCGACAGCCGACGGATTGACTTTGGACGTGCGGCCACGTGGTCGTTGATTCGTACGACGCCGGATCGAGGATCGGTCGGTCAGGCGCGTCGTGCCGCCCCGTTTCCGCGATCGGCCGTGAAGTGTGAGAGAAAGGAAAAAAGAATCGCAAAACGAATATCGCGCATGAAAGGTCACTACATCATTTACGGGTACGGGGACGTTGGGAAGGCGGTGGCGGCCGAATTCAAGCGGGAAGGAGTGAACTTTGTTGTCATGGATCGCGACCCCGAACAAACCGAGTCGGCCTTTGAGGAAGATGTCCCACACCTCGTCGGCGACGCCGCCGACGAGGTGCTCATCGCGCTCGGAAGCGAAGAGCACCTCGATCGGTTGAGACGGTTCGTCGAAGTGGGAGAAGCAGATTGACCGCGAAGTTGAAGCGTTGTTACTGGCCCGAATCCTGTGGATTGCACTACCGAAAGCGTCGGACGGTGGTCGATAGGTCCATATCTGGCGGTGGCAATCGAGAATCCACAGGAATCGGGTCAGTACCTACGGATTTGGGATTCCCGCGCCGACAAAAAGATTCGAACGTTTCATCACGTCGACCCGTTGTGCGTAATCTTCAGGATCGCGAATCTGCTCGACGGTCGGGAAATCGTACGCAAGCACATCATCGACCGTCTCGCAGTTTTCAAGTGGGCCGCTGACGCGCTCCTCGTACCAGTCACCCTCGCCGACACGGTAGACGACGCCCCACCCGTCTTCATAGGTACGACTATCTCGCCAGATCCACCTTCCCCATGGCGTTCCAGCCGGACGTTCCGTCGCTTTCGCCTCGAAATCGGGGAAAAACACCTTTGGCGAAAGGTCGGCCCACCCCTCGATACCGAGTTCCTTACGAACGACCTCGAAATCGTCGGTCGCGAAGTGGGTTAACAGCATGGATTCGACTTCCCGGTGAAACCACGCGGCGGTCGGAGTTCGGTCCGGCGGTTCGTGATGAAGTGTCGAAAGAATACGCGCTCGTGCATCCATGGCGGCGATTATACCGCGACGGAACCAGTGGAGACAGGGGTGCTCGGACGGTCTCTTCGCGCGGAGCGAGAACTCCTTCCGAGACAAGCGGGAATTACGCGCGTCGCGTGAGGAGGATTCTCACGACGTGGAAATATGATACAGTGCCGGCAAGGAGCAATTCATGAAACGCGTGCTGTTTGCAATTCGCGATGAAAGGTTCGACGCAATCTTCGCCGACCCGATAATCGCCGAACTCCGATCCGGATATGAAGTAATCGGAGGTCCGTTTCCCAGGGGCGCCGACGACAAAGCTGTCGTTGCCGGCCTTGCCGATGCCGAAATCGCCATTACGACGTGGAACTCGCCGCGCCTCACTGAAGACGTCCTCGCGGGCGCCGAGAGACTCGAATTGGTTGCCCACGCGGCGGGTAGTGTGCGCCCGATCGTCTCCGATGCGGTGTGGCGGCGAGGCGTCCGTGTCACCAGCGCGGCGAAGGCGATAGCAGACGGTGTGGCCGAGTTCTGTTTGGGATTGACCCTGACGTGCTCCAAACGCGCGTTTTGGTACGCGCAGGAAATACGGAACGGCAAGTGGCCGAAGGGAGCGCCCGTTTTCGGCCCGCCCTTTGAGATCTACCGCCGGAATGTCGGCATCATCGGGGCGGGATACGTCGGTCGCAAGTTCATCGAGCTGCTTCGTCCGTTCGGTTGCTTCGTTCTACTCTATGATCCGTACTGTGACAGCGCCGAAGCGAAACGCCTCGGCGCTGAGAAAATCGAAACCCTCGAAGAACTCTTCTCAAGATCACAGGTAGTCAGTCTGCACGCGCCGGTGACCGAACAGACGAAGGGGATGATCCGGGGAAGTCATTTCGCTTTGCTCCCCGACGGCGCCCTGTTCATCAACACTGCACGAGGCGTGCTTGTTCGCCAAAATGAAATGGTCGCGGAGCTCACGCGGGGTCGATTTATCGCGTGCCTCGACGTTACCGACCCCGAGCCACCGAGGCTCGACGATCCGCTCAGGCGACTTCCGAACGTGTTGCTTACCCCTCACGAAGCGGGATCGATCAAGGAGAATCTGAGGAGAATCGGCGAGTTGATCGTCGCCGAACTTGACGCCTACTTGAAAGGAGAGCCGCTCGTCGGCGAAGTGACCGCGGAGCGGCTCGCGCGAATGGCATAACGACGATGAATCCGAACTTCATTATCATCAATGTGGACAACATGGGCTACGGCGATCTCGGATGTTACGGCTCTACCGTGCACGACACACCGCGGCTCGACGCGATGGCGGCGGAGGGGATGAGGTTTACCGACTTCTATGTCAGCAGCGGCGTCTGCACGCCTTCGCGGGCGAGTCTTCTGACCGGATGTTATGCGCAACGGATCAGCATGCACTCGGACGGGAAGGGCGGGTGCGTCCTTTTTCCGGTGGCTTCCCGTGGCCTCAGTCCGGCGGAAACGACCATCGCCGGGCTTCTCGCTTCGGTCGGGTACGCCACCGAGTGCGTCGGAAAGTGGCACCTCGGCGATCAGCCCGAGTTTCTGCCCACTCGACACGGCTTTGCCCGTTATTTCGGCATACCCTATTCGGAGGACATGAAGCACACGAGACGTGAAGGCTGGCCGCCGCTGCCGCTGATGCGAGGCGAGAAGGTGATCGAGGCGCCCGTGGATCTCTCGACGATTACCGAACGTTACACCGCCGAATCAATTTCATTTATCAGGGAGCATCGGGACACGCCTTTTTTCCTTTACCTCGCGCACGCGACCCCTGGAAGCGAGCGAACTGCGCAAGTTTCCCGGAGGTTTGGTGGGACCTCACGGAACGGCGCCTACGGCGACTCGGTTCGCTAGGTCGACTGGTCTACCGGACAGATCATCGACACTCTCGATAGACTCGATCTATCCCGCCGGACGCTGCTCATCTTCAT
>JAJRYZ010000248.1 GCA_024275515.1 Spirochaetota bacterium | reverse complement strand
ATAATCTCGCGATCGCCTATGCCGTCCGAACTTACGACATCGCGCCGTACGTCTATTCGGGAGATGATATCTGCTTTAACGACGGGCCGATTTGCTCGATCGATTTGCTCGACGAGGTCTATTTCCCTGCGCTGCGGGATGCCGTCGAGCCGCTCATATCCGACCGAATCGACATTATTTGGCACTGCGACGGCAATGTGCTCCCGATAGCGCAGCGACTCATCGACATCGGCGTCGCGGGCTTCCAGGGATTCCAGGAACGCGAAGCGTCGATTCCCTTTGAAGAGATGGTCAAGCTCAGACGCGCGGACGGCGGGAAGCTCATATTCTTTGGTAGCATTTCGGTGGTGGATACCTTCCCGCACGGAAGCGTCGGAGATGTACGGCGCGAGATAGAGCGATGCTTCCGCGTCGCCGGCAAGGGCGGACGCTTCTGTCTCGCCCCGACGAGTTCGATACTACCGGAAACTCCGCCGGAGAATATCGACGCTTTTTTTCAGTACGGCCGGGAGTTCGGGCGTCGGTTTCTTTCAGAATCGGCGTAGGTCCTTTCACGAGCGACCCGACCGCGGTTTTCTCGTCTCCGTTCTCTCATCTCTCCGGTCAAACAGTCAGTCGTCGCACCTCTTCCGCTCTTCGTCGAGCCACATCCGCCCGCAGAATCAGCAGCCGCGTCATCTTGATCGCGGTGTCGTAGAACCGTGCGTGCGCCGCGTAGCGCGCCGGACCATCCATCCATTCGCGTGGCGCGGAGCGGGCCCCGTTTGGTGCGCCGCACAACCGGCTGCGTTGGTCACGTTCTTCAATGAGCGCGACCGGCGGATTGAGCAATGACCGGCTAATCGGTTTGCGCCGTTAGGGTTTGCCGTATATAATACAACACGTCGATCGGCGCGGCCGCCAGCTCGTATCAAGATGGAAACTGTGAACAAGGAAGAGGTCGAAAGCGGTTCGAAATCAACTGCGTTCATGACGTTCGCATTGATCGCGTTTTTTTGGACCGCCACCATGATCTTCTTCGGATTCGGCGCGAATAGATGGGTAAAGGACGATACCCTTCGCTTGACCCTCACCCAAGCCCGCTCGTTTTTCAGGCTGATAGTGGATACGAGATCCTGGAACGCCTCTCACGGTGGGCTATACGCTCCCGTAACCCCGGATACTCCGCCCAATCCTTATCTCGACGTGCCGGATAGGGACGTGTCTACGCAGAACGGGCGAGAGCTCACACTTATCAATCCCGCCTACATGACACGCCAGATTGCCGAAATCGGCTTCAAGAAAAGCGGTGTGCTGTTTCACATTACAAGTCAAAGACCGATTCGGCCGGCCAATAGACCCCTGACCTGGGAGAAAAGAGCACTCCGGGCGTTTGCCGAAAAAAGCGACGAATACTACGAGTGGAGCCTGCCCAAGGACGGGAAAAAAGAATTCAGATATATGGCGCCGCTCCTGACGGAGGAAGCGTGTTTGGCGTGTCATGCCAAGCAAGGATACAAACGCGGAGACATACGAGGCGGAATCAGTGTGTCTATTCCGGCGGACACGATTCTATCTACAAGAAGCGGCACCCTGCGGAAGCTGGATTTGGTCTTTCTCGGAATCTGGATACTCGGAATCTTGTTTATTTATGTGTCATACAAAAGAACCTCGCGCGACCTTGCGAAACGAGAGTCTCTGATCGTCAGGCTCCGGGCGGCGCTCGGTGAGATAAAAGCTCTTCATGGGATCCTGCCCATATGCTCCTCGTGCAAAAAAATCCGTACGAAATCGGGATCCTGGGAACGGCTTGAAAAGTATCTAAGCGAACATTCGGATGCTCAGTTTTCTCACGGCATGTGCCCTGACTGCATGAGAGAGATCTATCCGGATTACGTGAAGAAAGTCGGTGGCGATTAAGGCGGACTTGTCCGCCGACTCGAACGGTGACTCGAGGCGGCCGGCTCGGCGCGTACCGTTTGCGGTGACGGAGCCCGGCGTCAATTCCAATAGCGGACCGAATCGTTGTGATCCAGATCGGTGTAACCCCACTTTTCCCGCAACTTTTCGGCGGGTAGAAAACCGTCGGATTGCTCGCGCAGTGTCCGGTCGAGCGCGCTCCTCAAGTCCGCTTCTATTCCACGATATTCAGCCCGCCCGACCAGATTGCTCATCTGATATGGGTCGTTCTCGTTGTCAAACAGCAACCAGGGGCCGCGCAAATCGCGGACGTAGGTGTATCGCTCGGTCCTTACTCCTCGGTATTCGCGGCCTCCGCGACCGCGTCTCCAATCTGCAAAGGGCGAGTATCCTGCGATGAGGACGGCCGGCCGGGCGATGTCTTCGGTTCCGAGTATCGCCGGCGAAAAATCGACGCCTTCTATGGTTTTTGGAGCGTCGACACCTGAAAGGCCCAGGAGCGTGGGGAGAATATCCGGCGGTGCAAATGGTGCGGACACGGTTTTTGCGCCCGGTCGAGACGCTCCAGGCCAACGAAGGAGAAATGGGACGAGTATCGATTCGTCGTACGGCCGCTGCTTGTTTACGCTCGGGTGTTCGGGCCGGCAGTTGGACTCGACGGAATCTCCGTGATCCGACGTGAACACGAATATCGTGTTCCGCGCGAGGTTCGCCTCGTGCAAGGCCGTGTCGATGCGGCGGACGCACTCGTCGAGTGCGGTGATGTGCGCGTAGTATCCTCGCAGACTTTCTCTCGCGACTTCTTCGAGATCGGCGGGGACGTTCGGACGAAGCTCGAGTTTCGATGCGTCGTATCGGTTGAGGTAGTCGGGCGGGACGTCATCGTAGGGATTATGCGGCGGTCCGAAAGAGATCATCAACACAAACGGTTTCCGGTTGTCTGCACGGGTCGAAATGTAGCCGGCTGCGTCATTCGCCTGAGCGAGCGCGTCATACCCGTCCCACACCTTGTGATTCTCGTCGTTCCCTTCGTAGTACCACGAATCGAAATACTCATGGGTGCATTCGAGAACCTTCCAGTAATCGAATCCCTGTCGTCGTTCGGGAGGAATGTACGAGCGACGACCGTGACCGTCGAGATGCCACTTGCCGATATACGCCGTGTCATAGCCGGCTTGCGCGTAGATCTTCGCGAACGTCGGCGCCTCGTTGTTCAAGCATAGGTCGTTCATAAAGAGACCGTGAGTGAGCGGATACCGGCCGGTAAGCAGACACGCCCTGTAGGGCGTGCAGATAGGACACGACGATACGGCGGTGGTGAATCGAGCGCTTTCGGATGCGAGCTTGTCGAGGTACGGTGTCGACACGTTCGGGTCTCCGGCGTATCCTGTCGCCTGGGCGCGCATTTGATCGGCGAGTACAAAAACAATGTTCGGCCGCCGTTGGTGGTTTCTCCGAAGGCTCATAACCGGATCGCCGTCGCGTCATCCATCGTGCGCTTCTCCTTATCCTCTGTCCGCAGGGACGGTATCATGATAGGCCGCCGTTTCATATCCGATACCGCCGCGTCGGTGAACAGTGGAATGCCAAAGCGCCCAGGTGGCCCACGTGCAACCGGCATCCGAGCTCAGAAAGCGAGTAGACAGCGTTCCGCCACTTCCGTCCTCCTTCACAAAATCGACACGTCCGCCGGGTCGTCGAAACCGAGGCCGGTGTGTTCGGAGTAGTGCGTTTCCGGCGACAGCAATACCGGATACTGATCAAGCACCAGTTCGATGGCCTCCGGAACTTGCTGCCGCCGGACGCTTTGCGGGATCGTCACGGTGTAGCGTTGCAGCGCCCGCGTCAGTTGCGGATCGGCCATGCTCTTCGAACCCTTGAGTCGACGAACAAGCTCTTCGCCGCTCTTTCCCCACGGTACGATGACCGGCGCGCCCGTCTCCGCGATCAATCTAAACTGCTCCGATATCGCCGCGAAATCGAAAAGAAACGGAAGCCGCGGATCTTGGTTCATGCGGAATCCGTCGAGAATCGACCTCTCATCCCACCTTGCTTTGCGGTCCCAATAGTAGAGCCTGAAATAGTGTTCCACTGCATCGAGTGAAAGTAAATCCGGGTAGAGTTCGACCAGTTGTGCGGTGCAGTTGGCCGTGTCGGTGAAAAAACGCTCCGGGGAGGTATGTTCGGAGCGGAATACGACGACCTTACCCTTACCCGGGAGCTTTCCGTTTCGGTTGCATCTTCCGGCGGCCTGAGCTATCGAATCGATGCCGGCGAGCAACCTGAATACGATCGGAAAGTCGACGTCGACCCCCGCCTCGATCAGTTGAGTTGAAACGACTCTGCACGGCTTCCCGTCCGCGAGGCGTCTCTTGATGCATCCGATCCGCTGCGTTCGGTGCTCGGGACACATCAGCGTGCTCAGATGGAAACACCCGTCCGCACCGCCGAGACGGTCGAAAAGAGCTTTCGCGTGGCTCCTGGTATTGACGACGCAGAGAACCTGTTCATGTCTCTTCAGACGATCGACGATTTCTTCATCGGACATGACGCCCGCGAAACGGACTTTTGTGCGCTCCTGTCTTCTGTATAACTCACGCGGCGCAGGAATGATCTCTCGAACAGAGGCGAGCCCGATGGGAAACTCGGACCGCTTCCGAATGGCCGGTTGCGTTGCAGTGCACAGGACAACTGTGGCGCCGAACCCACGCACTATCTCGCGAAGCGCGCGCAGACACGGCGCCAGGCACGAAACGGGAAGCGTTTGGGCTTCGTCGAGCACGATGACCGACTTCGTGAGGTTGTGCAGCTTTCGACATCGTGAGGAGCGATTGGCGAAAAGCGATTCGTAGAACTGGACGGCAGTGGTGACGATCAGCGGAGCATCCCAGTTCTCGCTTGCGAGTCTGCCGTGAATCGTCTCGCGTACGGGATCGAAATTGCTGTGGTGCTCCAGAACGACCTCCTCCCCGGCGGCTTTGGACGCTTTTCGAAGGGCGTTGCGGAACACATCCGCGTTCTGCTCGATAGTGCTCGTAAACGGCGCGACGTACACGACTCTCGACAGGTTGTAAGCGACCGCGTGGTTCAGGGCAAACGCCAAAGAGGAAAGCGTCTTGCCGCATCCCGTCGGCACGGTAAGAGAAAAAAAACCGGGCGCGAGACGCGCGGCCCGTTCACACGCGATTCGCACTTCGCGCCGGTGACCGTTGATCGGGGAATCGTCCGATGCGAGTCTGAAAAGATAATCGTTGCACGAGCGCTTCATGAGCTCCAACACATCCGGCGGGAAGGCCGGACGGTGAGAGCTCAGCTCCGGATGGAGAAACTCCTCGGTGTCGAGAAAGTCGGCGTCGGTCAGGCACGAAAAAAGCATGCGAACAAAAAAGGCCGCCGCGAAAGCGTCGTGCCGGTCGAGTCCGTCGCGAAGATAATCCGGAAAAGGAAGACCGTCCGCTTCGATTCGTTGCAACGCGCGCAGGTCGACCCGTTCGATCTTTTTTTGCAGACGCGCTTCGAGGCACGGTCCGTCGCTTCGCCCGTCGAGAAGCCCGGTGTGATGACCGGCGACGACGTAGGCGAGGAGGTGTCCGGCGATATCGAGTTTCTCTACCGCGTGTTGAGCGCCGGCGGTCGAATGATCGACACGGCCGGCGGCCTCGGCGATGTGCGCGTCGGGCTCGGCCGTGCCCCGCAGATACCGCTGAAAGGTTCCGGAGTACTTTCCTGCATCATGAAGTACTCCGGCGACGTAACCCCACCGTGCGGCGCCGAATGCGGCGGCAAACTTGGCGGCGACTCGCGCGACACTTCCCAG
Organism: Spirochaetota bacterium; assembly: GCA_024275515.1. Lineage (GTDB taxonomy): Bacteria > Spirochaetota > Spirochaetia > ARS1246 > ARS1246 > JAJRYZ01. The sequence goes on along the minus strand of JAJRYZ010000248.1, from coordinate 9,352 downwards.
ATGCGCCCCGAGACGCCGCCATTCCTCTGCGGGGCGATCTGGAATCGCATGTGCATAGTGGGCGCTCATTGACGTATCAGCTCCGTCGCGTAGTGGTGCATAGTATTGTCGTTATTATAGACTATAAATCAGTAATCTGCAATTCCGTTTTGCTAACAAAAAAAGACAAACATGAGCTTGATTTATCAGTGCTCACTGATTATACTGATATCATGGAAGATTCAAATCATTCATGCTGCTCGGTCGAAGCGATCGTGACGATCGATGAGCGGGGACAGTTGGTGCTCCCGAAGGATGTTCGGGTGCGCGCCGGTTTCGAGGCGGGCGATCGCCTCGCGGTCGTCAACTGGTATTGCAGCGGAGAGGTCTGCTGCGTGGCGCTCATGAAAGCGTCCGCGCTGTCCGGTGCGGTACGATCGACGGTCGAGTCGGTATTCAAAGGAGGTGAAGCATGAACGACAACGAGGCTAGGACGGAGGTGAGAAAACGGTACGGCGAAATCGCGAGGAGCGGCGCCGGCTGTTGCTCCGCCGACGGCGCCGTCGCCGATCGCGGGTGCGGCGGGTCGAAGTGCGGACAGTTCACATCGGGCGACGCCGAGCGTATCGCCTCCGCCGTCGGGTACTCCGAAGAGGACCTACGTTCTGCCCCCGCGGGGTCGAACCTCGGTCTCGGCTGCGGGAATCCGACCGCGCTCGCGCAGATAGAGCCGGGACAGACGGTGCTCGATCTGGGTTCGGGGGCGGGATTCGATTGCTTTCTTGCCGTCGGGCGTACGGGTAAAACGGGGACCGTCATCGGCGTGGATATGACTCCCGACATGGTTGAACGCGCGCGGGCGAACGCGAAGGAGAACGGATACGACAACGTCGATTTTCGTCTCGGCGAGATAGAGCATCTGCCGGTAGCCGACGGTACGGTCGATCTTGTCATCTCCAACTGCGTTATCAACCTTTCCCCCGACAAGCCGGCGGTTTTTGCCGAGAGTCTCCGAGTTCTCAAACCCGGCGGCCGCCTGTTGGTATCCGACATCGTGCTTACCGGCGCGTTGCCCGAGCGGGTGAGCGAGTCGGTGGACGCCTACGCCGGATGTGTTGCCGGAGCGGCGGCCAAGGACGAGTACCTCGCGCTGATACGCGCGGCGGGATTCGAGGAGGTATCGGTATTGAGCGAGATACCGTTCGATTCAGAAATGGTCGTGACGTCTCGCGGCGAAGAGATTGCGATTCCACCGGGAACCGTCGCGAGCGTCACCGTCGGTGCGACCAAAGCTCCGCGCGATGCTCCGGCCTAACGCGCGCGAAAGTCGATTAGGCTCGACAGATATCTCTTAGCCGTTCGAGGCATTCAACCGCGCAGCGGATAGTGTGATAGTTCACTTTCCACGCGTGGCTCATGTGACGCCAGATGGGCTCGCCGTCGCGCCGCATGAGCGGCCACCACTCACCGACGCCGTGATTGATTCCGTGGTCGAAAACGAATCGGTGTACGAGTTCGTACGCGTCGAGATAGGCTTCGCGTTCGAACCGCCGGTACCCTTCAAGCAGGCCGATCATCGCTTCGGCCTGCTGCCAAAACTCCTTTTCGCGATCATATACGCCGCCCGAGTGGGGACCTTCGACATACACGCCGCCGAACTCGCGGTCCACTCCGTTCTCGACCACGTGGTCCAGAACCCGAGCGGCGAGATCGAGATAGTGTTCCGCGTCGATGTCGGATCGGCCCGGCGCGTCCGCTTCGAGTGTGTCCAGGGCGAGCAAGAGCAACCACGCGAACTCGGCGTTGTGCCCGGCCGAGGTATTATCGTCGGGGTGCTCTTTGACTCCGTTTTCGCTGAATCGGTCCCATCCCCACACGACATCGAACTTGATCTGGGGCGCGACCGTCCAATCGCGATAGAACTGAGGTATGCCGGTACGGAACTCGGGGTGAAGAACCCGAGCGTCGATAATCTCGATGATTTCGATGAGCTTTCTGCGGTGCGAGTCGCTTCCGGTGAGGCGGTAGAGCGAGGTAAACGCTTCCATTAGGTGCATATGCACGTCGAGAGTTTTTCGATCGCCTCCGCCCGCGCCGGCGGGCGAGAGCGTCCAATCATCCTCGAACATTTCGTAGTATCCGCCGTAGAAGGCGTCGGCCGCTTCGGCGTGAATGGTTTCGTAGGTACGAAGCGCGTAGTCGCGGGCGCGTTCATCGCCGGTTACGCGCGCGCAGGTGCTCAACGCGTAGACGGCGAAGCTCTGCCCGTACATGATTTTCCGTTTCGAGGTGACTCGTCCGGCGCGATCGGTCATCCAAAAAAAACCGCCGTGTTCGGGGTCCCAAAACCGATCGATCAGAAAACACACCCCTGCCGAAGCTATCTCGGCGCAGCGTCCGGCGCCGAATCCGGCCTCATGCGCCCGCGACATCGAATAGATGGTCCTTGTCTGAGAAATGAGCGACTTCTCGTCCTCGCCCGTGTCGGCGCCGTGTTCGTCGAAGTGAGTGATGAATCCTCCGTTTACCGTGTCGGGACAGCGATCCATCCAAAACGGAAGAAGCTCGCCGGTGAGATGGCGTTCAATTTCCTCGGCGAAAGCGCGGCATCGGCGCAGCGCGCCGTCTTGATTCGACATCGAACTTTTCCCCCGACGGATTCCCATCGGTCGAGTATATCGGAGCGCGCCGCCGGGTCAACTCCGGCGGTGTCGGACGTCGGCGCGCCCCGTCGACAGACCGAGAATCGGCGCGTATCATCTGCCTATGAACATCTTCGTAATGGTAGACATGGAAGGAATAAGCGGGATCTGCAGGAAGTCGCAGGTGCTCCCCGGCGGAGAGCACTACGAAGAGGGACGAAGATACCTCACGCGTGACGTCAATGCGTGCGTAGCCGGCTGCTTCGACGGCGGCGCCGACGCGGTGACCGTTCGCGATGCTCACGGAGGCGGTTTCCATCTCATTTGGGACGAGCTCGACAATCGGGCGGACTATATTCAAGGCCGGTCTCCTCGTGAACGAATGCCTGCGATCGACGCCTACGACGGGTTGATCCTTCTCGGTTACCACGCGATGGCCGGAACATCCGAGGCGATTCTGGAGCATACCATGAGCTCGATCGCGTGGCAGAATTTCTACCTGAACGGGGAAAAAGCCGGAGAGTTCGCGATCGACGCCGGAATCGCGGGCGATCACGACGTCCCGGTTATCATGACATCGGGCGACGACAAGCTCTGTGCCGAGGCGAAGGAACTGGTTCCCGACATCGTTGCGGTCGAAACGAAACGGGGACTTGACGTGGAAGGAGGTTACCTTTTGCCTCCGGTTCGGGCTCACAGCGCAATTCGCGAGGGCGCATCCCTCGCCGTATCGACCTGCGAAGCCATAGCGCCGTATCGGGTGGCGCGACCGGTCCAGATGCGGCTCGAGCTCGTCAGCCGTGGACATGTGCCGGCGGGCCGCCCCGGCGTGACGGTAATCGACGGGAGGACCTACTCGGTCAGCGCGAACACGGTCGAGGAGGCGTTAAGACTTCTATAGTGTTTCGAATCCTTACGGGTCGTCGAATGAGTGGTTCGTCACCGCTCGCCTCCTTAATTTGATGCGTCGTACGATCGCGCGTATCATGTCTACCGACGATATCGTACAACTCGATCGCTCGTCGCGAGGAGAAATCGACCGTGAAAATCACCGACCTTTTTATCGAAGGTGGGATAGAGAACGTCATCGTCGCGGGGAGCACCGGCGAGTTTTTCAGCATGAGCGATGAGGAGCGAATGCTGGTCATCAAAGCCGTCGCCGGGCGTGCCGCCGGACGGATGACCGTGATAGGCTGCGCGGCCCATTCGGGGACGCACCTCGCGATCGAACTCGTCAAGAAATGCAAGGACGTCGGATGCGACGGCGTCATGATTACTCCACCGTACTACTCGTTCTCGGGAGTCGAGGGCATGCTTACGCATTTTCGGATGATCTCCGACGCCGTCGACATCGGCATCGTCGGATACTTTTCCGGGTCGGTTCTCCGTTTCCCGGTGGTAAGCGGCATGGTAAGCGAAGAGTGGTCGTGCCCGCAGGCGATGCTCGATCTTGCCGCGATTCCCAACGTCGGCGCCTTCAAGGACGCCTCGGGCAATTACGGGTGGCATCGCGACATCGTGCGAGCGATCGACGGACCCGACGGGGAGGCCGCGGTTATGGGCAGCGACGGGATGGGGTACCACGTGTGGGGGCACAAGTACGGCTCTCGCTGCTATCTCACCGGTCTCGGAAACGTGTGGCCGAAGATAGAAGTCGAGTTTTTCGAAAAGCTCGATTCGGGCGATGAGTCGGGCGCGCTCGATATCGTCAACACCTACGAGCTCGACTATCTTCGCGTTACCAAAGCCACCGGAAAATACTGGTCCTGCCTCAAGTTTTTTCTCGACGAGCTTGGGCTTCCCGGCGGACCGATGCGTCCACCGCTTCTCGACGTCGACGAAGCGGACAAGAAAAACCTCTTGGCAATGGCGAAGCGCACCGGTTTGATGTAGCCGGCGAGGAGTCGGGATGGACACACGCGTACTCGGGCGGACGGGTCTCGAGATTTCGATTATGGGGATGGGTTCCGGCGGGCACGATCCGCTCGGACAGCGGAGCGGACGTCCGGTCGAGGAGATGAAGAAACTGCTCCGCCGCGCACACGAGTTCGGCGTCAACTACTTCGACACCTCGCCCGGATACCTGGACAGCGAAGTGATTCTCGGGAGCGTATTACGAGAGTTTCCGCGTGACGAGATCGTCGTGTCGACCAAAATCCCCCTCGCAGGCGGCCATTCCGATGATCCGGCCGTTATGAGCGCCTGCGAGGTGGAGGAGTGCGTCGATTCGAGTCTTCGCCGGCTCGGCCTCGACTACATCGACATTATGCTCATGGCCGTCGCGGGACCGGAGTACTTCAAAACGGTGGTGGACGTTCATCTGCCCGTCCTCGAGAAATGCCGACGCGACGGGAAGATCCGTTTTATCGGGTCGAGCGAACAAACGCGCTCCGACGGCTCGCACGAGTGGCTCAGGAAGATCCTTCCGACCGGAATCGTCGACGTGGCGATGGTCGGACACAACATGATCAACCAATCGGCTGAAAAGGCGATATTTCCCTTCTGCAAAGAGAATAATATCGGTGTTATCAATATCTTCACGGTCCGGAATCTCTTTTGGAATCCGACGAGGCTCGAAGAGGTAATCGCGGATCTCAAGGACCGCCGGCTGGTAGAGTCGCAGGCCGTTCCCGACCACGCGCCGCTCGACTGGCTGCTCGTAGAGGATGTCGAGTCGCTCGTCGAAGCGGCGTACCGCTACGCGCTCCATACCGATCCGGTCACCGCGGTCATGTGCGGGACGATCGAGATCGACGAACTCGAACAGAACGTTCGGACGTTCGAGAAAGGCCCGCTTCCCGATGATCTCCGCGCTCGTTTGGCAGCGGTGTTCGGCAGGGTCGAGGAGCCGATAGGAAACTGAGGCGGATTGCGCAAGCGACGGTCGCCCTTCACACCGCGCGGAGCCGAGGATAAACTCGGTCACAATTAAGCCGAACCGGAGGAACACATCGATGGCCCGCAGGCGGACCACGAAGCCGAACATCGTTTTCATTCACGCCGAGAGCATGGACGGACGGGTGATGGGATGCGCCGGCCACCCGGCTATGGCGCGTGCGACGCCGAATCTCGATGCGCTTGCCGCTTCGGGGGCCAGATTCACCAACGCCTACTCGAACTGTCCGGTGTGCAACCCCTCGCGTGCGTCCATGTGGACCGGACAATACCCCCACTACTACGAGTGCTGGAACAACCACGAAGGTATCACCCGTGCGACGCCCACGCTCTTCGACGCGATGAGGAACGGAGGATACGAGACGAGCGCGATCGGCCCTCTCGACTACCTCCACGGAATGCACTCGATTCGCGATAGGATCGGTTCATGGACTCGCGCGGCGGGAATCCTGCGCCCGATATGCCGTACGCCCGTTCCGGTCGTGAGCGACGAGGTCGACTTTTTCCACCGCGACCGCGAGTTGACCGACAAGGCGGTGGAGAACATCACGCGTGCGGGCGAGAGGCCGTTCTTTCTCTATCTCACGACCGGGCTGGTTCATCCGGCGTTTCAGGCGCATCCGCGACATATGGATCTGATCGACGACGGTGCGATCGACATTCCTCCCACGCTCTGCCAGATCGATACGACCGCTCACCCGATCCTGCGATATATGCGGACGACAAAACACTGCGAGCATCGATTCTCCGAGTGGTTGGTCCGCGAAGTGCGTCACGTTTACTTCGCGATGATCGCCGCGCTCGACGAGCTTGTCGGCCGGGTGGTCGACGCGGTGCATCGAGCCGGTCTTGCCGATCGTACCTACGTCGTGTTTTCGAGCGACCACGGCGAAATGGCGGGAGAGCAGAACCAGATTCTCAAACGTTCGATGTTCGAACCGTCGGTCCACGTGCCTCTTATCGTCAGTGGTCCGGGGCTGAAAAAGGGTGCGACCTGCGACCGGCCCGTATCTCTCGTCGATCTCTATCCGACTTTTCTCGACATGGCGGGTCTCGTCTACCATGAGGTCGCCCGGGAGGAGGCCGGATATCCGGAGGCGCCGGCCGGCGAATCGCTCCTGCCTCAGGCGGCCGACGGACGCCCGAGGCGGCGCGATTGGGCGTTCAGCGAGTATCACGGCGACCGTTGCCCGACCGGGACGTACATGCTTCGAAGGGACAAGTGGAAGTATGTTCGTTACGAAGGATACGAACCGATGCTTTTCGACGTCGAAGACGATCCGTGGGAGGAGCGCAACCTCGCTTCCGCGCGCAACGACCTCGTCGCCGAGCTCGATTCGCTACTTACGTCGCGGTTCGACTGTTCGGAAATCGATCGACGGGCGAAGGAGTACGATCGGCGCTCCTTTGTCGGGTGGCGAAAAGCGGCGCGCGAGGCGGGCGTCTACGAGGAGACGATGTCGCGGGTGTACAGCGGCTTCGATCGCCTCTGCATAGAAGACATTGTGCCGTGGCGCGATGAGGATGAGCGGAAAATCACCGCGTGGCTGGCGTCGTAACGCGGATCCGACCACGTGACGATCGATTTCGCCGCGTCGACCATCGTGTCGACCGCGGTCGGCTCGACGTTGCTCGGGATCGGCTATTATGTGCGGGAGATGATTATGAGATCGGGGGGAGATGAGACTATGGTGGAGGCGATACCATGACGAGATATGAGTTTTCGAGTCCCGGGAAGGGCGTTACCGGCTTCGTTTATACCGACGGTGCGGTCCGCCTCGATCGACTCTTCGATATCGGGTGCGGTTTTTCCGACGAAACCGACGGTCCCGAACGTGCCGCCGGTCTCGTCGCGTTGGCCGCCGACGCGCGGGTCGTCGGCCCCGGGCGGCTTGCGATCGAAGATGTTCGTTTCGGCGAGGACGGTGTCCGAATCGTGTGGCGAACGACCGACGCCTCCCTGCGAATCGAAAGCGAGTGGGACTACGAGGCGGCGGCGGGAGTGTGGCGACGCGCCGACAGACTGATCAACGACGGTGAACACGACGTCGTCGTCTCTCGTTGTCTCGCGAGGTTCGCCTTCCGCCCGGGGCGATACGAGCTCTACAGTCAACGCAGCTACTGGTGCAACGAGAACCGGGGCTCCTGGCGCTCGCTCGATCACGGCTCGGTTGTGCTTCGATGCGAAGGCGGAAGAACGACACAGGGCGGGACGCCCTATGTGTGCATCCGGGAATCGGATGCCGATGCTCCGGGCGTCGTGTTTCATGTCGTCCCGAAGGGGAACTGGGTCATTCGCGTCACAGCTCATACCGCCGGAGGCGACTCACCTCCCTTCGCGGTCATCGAGCTGGGCATGTCCGATGAGAATCTATCGCTCCTCCTCGCGCCCGGAGAGTCGATAGAGTTGCCGCGGATTCTTATTCAGCAGGCGCCGCGGCGAGGTCCCCACCTGGCGGCGCCGGATTTGCACGTGTTTCTGGCGCGGGGTGCTCCCGTCGACGAGGAGAAGACGATTCCCGTCGTCTACAATACGTGGTTCGATGATTTTGAGTTCCTCGCTCCGCCCCGACTGCGCAGGCAGCTCGACGCGGCGAAAGAAATAGGGTGCGAAGTTTTCGTCGTGGACGCCGGCTGGTACGGCGCCGGCGACGGGAACTGGGCCGAGCAGACCGGGGATTGGCGGGAGAAGACGACCGCCGCCTTCCGCGGCGGGATGGCCGATTTCGCCGAAGAGGTTCGCGACGCCGGGCTCGGCTTCGGACTCTGGATGGAACCGGAGAGAATATGCGCCTCGGTCCCCGTCAGGGTCGAGCATCCCGAGTGGTTCATCGCCGGTTCCTCCGGTCGGTTCTACCCGGACCTGAGGCGGGACGATGTGGCCGCGTACGTCTTGGCGGAGATGTCGCGTCTGGTGGAAAGCTACGGACTCTCGTGGATGAAGGTCGATTTCAATTTCGAGCTCGGCGTCGATCCTGCAGGAGCGGAGTTCTCTTTTTACTACGACCGATGGTACGGCATACTCGAGAAGCTGCGCAATAGATACCCGCAGGTCTTTTTCGAAGGGTGCGCGAGCGGAGGGATGAGGCTGGATCTGAACTCGGTCTTTCGTTTCGACGGACATTTTCTGAGCGACAACGTCAATCCCTGGGATGTGCTGCGGATACGCCAGGGCGCGTTGGTCCGGCTACCGCCGGGTAGGCTCGCCGCGTGGGCCGTACTCAGGTCGGTCGGAAAGAGTTTCCCGCGATACGGAACGCCGGTCGACGAGGGTGAAGCGGCGTTGATCACGCCGGGCGGAAGCGGGGCGATATGGGATAGATCCGAAACCGTCGACCTCGACTTCGCCGTGCGTGCGGCACTCCCGGGAGCGTTCGGCCTGTCGGGCGACATTGCCGGGCTTCCGTCGGAAGCGCTGAGGAGGCTCCGAGAGCACACGACGTTCTTCAAAAAATGGCGCGCGCTCATCGCCGGCTCGGCGGCGCATCTCCTCACCTCTCCGCTACCCAAGGGGAACCGGACCGGATGGGCGGCAATCCAGCTTCAGGATCCGCGGCGGAGCGACTCGCTTCTTTTCGTTTATCGGCTGGAAGACTCGGTCGACACCATGGTGTTTCGTCTGCGGGCGTTGCGCGCGGCGCAGCGGTACGAGATCGAAAACAGCGACGAGGCGGCAAAGCGGCCGGAGAGGCGGAGCGGCGCCGAGCTGATGCAACGTGGACTCGCCGTGAAGCTGCCCGGGAAGAATACGGCGGCCGTTTACACAATCCTCTTGCGGTCAGGAATTCGAACTGTGACACTGGGAACGTCGGACGCCGCGCCATTTTCTGACGTTT
>JAJRYZ010000247.1 GCA_024275515.1 Spirochaetota bacterium | reverse complement strand
TCGTGCCGAAATGCTCGCTGAACGATTTGGACAAATGGTACGGAGAGAGACCGAAGTGATCGGCCACCATGACCAGCGACAGCTCGTGATCGTGATAGCGCGACCTGACAAACTCACCGACGGCGACAACTCGATCCTGCGTCTTTGAACGTTTGCGTCCTCGAATCTTTGCGGCGATGCCGAGAAGAAAGGTCGAAATCTCGTCGAACACGCCGAGGTACGCTTCGCCGGCGTGCAGCGAGCAACTCAGTTCATAGATGTTCTGCACATCGCGCTGCAGAATCAACGGAATTCGTCCCACCGATCTGATCGCCGTCGCGCAGAGCGTTTCCAGAAGCAATCTCTGCACGGCGGGGGCAAGGGATCGCGTGGTGAAATTCTCCTCGAACAGACGGGACAACTCTTCCGAAAGCTGTTCGACGTCTCCCGCGACGAGGAACGCGCTGATTCGCGCTTCGCTTTCGGCTGGGTAATAGAACCAGCTGTCGGTCATGACGAGCTGGGAGTACTCGATGATCCGCCTTCCGGTGTCGAAGTCTTCGTTCAACTCTCCGTACGTCGCGCCGACTCGTGCTTCCTCGTACGACTTGTAGACATTCATCGCACCGCGATGAATGCCGCCGGCCGCAATCAACGCGCCGCCCGGAAGAACCCGTTCGACTGCATCGCCGAGCTTCTCCAGCAGCTTCCGTCGCGCCTCGTAGTCTTCGCCGTCGGCTGCGAGAAGAAGAGCGACCTTGTCGATCTCGAGACCGTGAACGATTCCCGCCTCGCCGACGACCGGCCGCAGCGAGTCGACCAGCACCGCATGACCCATTCCTCGAACGTAACTCACCGTGTCGTCGCTATTCATCTCGCCCGGGTTACGGATGACCAACGCCACCGAGAACCACTCGGCCTCCATCCCGTTACCGGTTTCGCAGACCGCCGCGCGTGCGTCCCGCTCGCTTCGGTATTCGCCCCGGAGCAACCTCTCGAGCATGGTCGACCGCAGGAGGCCGCGCTGGGTTTCGTACTCCCGATTCAGTTCTTGATTCTTCCGGATGAGCTCGCCGAGCGCAACACCGATCTGGTCGTACTCATCCCGTCGTTCCCTGGAATCCAGAGAGAACTGCCGACGGATCATGTCGAGAAGCGCCATGATCGGCTTGCTCTCCCTGCCGGCAAGGAACACCGACAGCAACAGGCCTATCGACAGTGCTGCAAGAAGACCGAACAGCGCGACGTTACGAAACATGCGCACGGTTCGCATCACGTCACGCTCCGACTGGACCGACACGAACTCCCACTCCCCCCGGAGCGAGGCGATCTCGGTGACGATCAGCCCGCTTCGCTCATCGGGGTCCCGAACGGCGCGCCGGTAATCCGGCTCGCCGGTTTGCGCGAGAATGATGTCCCGATAGCGGATTCCCGACCATCGGGTCTCGTCCGGATCCAGACGGGAGAGCGTCTGTTCGAGGAATCGCTGATCAAGAAGCACCACGACGAGCGCGTTCGTCGAGTCGACCGCCTCGAGGGTATCCACGAAAACGATACCCGAAGCGGGAGCCCCATCGATCTCGAGATATCGGCTCCGGTAGAACACCCGGGGTTCGTCGCCCAGCACGACGAGATTCCGGAACTCGTCGACGTTGAGACCGACCAGCCGCATGACATTTCGGTAGAAGTAATCGAGCGGGTACGCTTTCTCGGCCCCGATCACCAGGTCGCTCTGCGGGAATAGGACGAACACGTCGAGAATCAGCGGATTACCGGCGCCGAAGGGGTAAAGCTCGCCGATCGCATCGACGACCCAGATGATCCGATTTGGAGAAAAGGCATCCTCGACATATTTGAGCTTCACGAGGCTCCGATTCCGCCGAATCTGGCGCGCCACTTCGGCAAGGTTCGCCAGATTTCGGTCTACGATGTCGCGCGTGTGCTCAAGCGCTTGCCGGTTCGCCGCTCTCACCTCGGTCTCGATCACGCGTTTTGAATGGGCATGGTAGAACACCCCAAGACAAATGCTGACGAGGACGAGAACCATGTGAGGAAGAAAAAACCTGAGAAACGCGTGGTGCCTGGAAATGTCGAATCGCATACGGTTCGGTCTCCTTTTTTCCGGCATCAACAACGATGTCCAACAATCCCAATCATTTCCACTTTACATGCGACGATATCACATTCAAGACTCAGAGCACACACATGGACCGAATGACAAACACCATTGACGTAAGGCTGAAGGTCGTCAACCGCCCGGCACACCTTCGGACGAGAATGGCGAAGGCGTGGCAGCTCTATACGCTCCTGAGTCTGCCGCTGATATGGTTGTTGGTGTTCCGCTACCTTCCGATGTACGGCGCGATCATCGCCTTCAAGAACTTTCAGATTTCGAAGGGCATACTGGGTAGTCCCTGGGTCGGATTCGCCAACATCCGGCGGTTTGTCACCTCGTATCAGTTCTTGCGGGTACTGCGAAACACGCTTGTTCTCAGTTTTTACAGCCTCATCGCGGGGTTTCCTCTGCCGATACTCCTTGCGTTGGCGCTGAACTACGTAACGAATATTCGGTACAAGAAGACGGTTCAGCTCGTTACCTACGCCCCGCATTTCATCTCTACGGTCGTCATGGTCGGGATGATCTTTCGATTCCTCGATACGCGAAGCGGTGTGGTGAACAACTTCATCGGTCTTTTGGGGTTCGAGGCGATCAACTTCATGGCAAAGCCGGAGCTGTTTTCATCGATCTACGTATGGACGGGGGTTTGGCAGAATCTCGGCTACGGTTCGATCATCTACCTCGCGGCCCTCTCGAGCATCGACCCGGAGCTTCACAGCGCCGCCATCGTCGACGGCGCCACAAAAATACAGCGGATGTGGTACGTCGACATACCGGGCATCCTCCCGACGGCGACCGTTCTGTTGATCATGAATACCGGCCGGGTTCTGGAGGTGGGATTCGAAAAGGTGTTTCTGATGCAAAACCCGTTGAACCTTCGGGTCTCGGAAATCATCAATACGTACGTGTACAAAGTGGGTCTCACCGCCGCCTTTCCGAACTACTCCTACTCGGCGGCGATCGGATTGTTCAAATCGGTGATCGGACTTCTTCTGATCATCATCGTCAACAGAATCGCAAAAACGCTGAGCGAAACGAGCCTGTGGTAGGAATCGGATGGCGAGAGAAAACCGAAGCGATCGGGCCTTCAACATGGTTAACTATCTGATTCTTACCGCGTTTTTCCTCATGGTGTTGTACCCTCTGCTCTACGTCGTCGCCGCTTCGTTCAGTGCGCCGATCGCCGTGATTACCGGACGGGTCTGGCTGCTTCCGGTCGAACCGAACCTCGAAGGATACAAGGCGGTGTTCCGTCACAAGCTGATCAAAACCGGTTACATGAACAGCTTCTTCTACGCTTCCGTGGGCACCGCCGTGAACGTCTTCATGACCGTGCTCGCCGCCTACCCACTTTCACGCAGAGACATGCCGGGCCGGAATCTGGTCATGTTCGCGTTCGCTTTTACGATGATGTTTTCGGGCGGTCTCATCCCGACGTATCTGCTCGTGAGGAATCTGGGACTGCTCGACACGCGGACGGCTATGATCCTCCCGACGGCGGTCGGCGTCTGGCAGGTCATCATCGCGCGTACCTATTTTCAATCGACGTTGCCGCCGTCGCTCCTCGAGGCCTCACGCATCGACGGCTGCAGCGATTTCCGGTTCGTGGCGGCGGTCGTACTGCCGCTGTCCGGACCGATTATCGCCGTCATTTCACTTTTCTACGCGGTCGCGCACTGGAACGCGTTTTTCAATGCCCTGATATATCTCACGACCCCATCGAAGTATCCACTTCAACTCGTGCTTCGCGACGTGTTGATTCAGAACGAAATGGATTTGACGAGTTTCACCGACATCGAAACCTTGGCGGCGAAAGAGAATCTCATCGAGCTGCTGAAATACTCGCTGATCGTGGTGGCGAGTCTCCCTATCATCATGGTGTACCCGTTTATCCAGCGATACTTCGTGAAAGGAATCATGATCGGCGCAATCAAAGGATGACTGCGGCGGGACGGCGCCGGCTGCGCCCTCTTCGCCCTTCGGATCGAAAATCTTTTTTAGGAGGAGAATATGAAAAAGATCACACTAATGGTCGTGGCCGTGTTCCTGATCGCGGCCTCGACGGCGGTTGCAGGCGGTGGACAGGAGGAGCCGGCAACGGGCGGGAAAATCATGCCGACTCCGCCCGGCCAACTACCCATCGTCAACGAGAAGGTGACGCTCACCGCCTTTGCTGCGACACGACCGTGGTCGGACGACTACAGTTACGAAGGAAACACGTTCAGCAAGCTCCTTGAAGACACGACGAACGTGCACGTCGAGTTTACCGTCGCGCCGAGTCAGGAGGCTTCTACCAAGATCAACCTCCTCATGGCGAGCGGCGACTATCCGATGGTCATCTTTTCGTCGGGGTGGGGCATGTCCGAGGTCGCCCTCTACGGGCAGCAGGGGACGTTGCTCGCTTTGGAAGACCTTATCGACAAGTACACGATTCACGCAAAACGTATGTTCGTCGAGTACCCGTACCTGCGTGCCCAGGCGGAAATAGACGGACATATCTACAACTTCTCCGAAATCAACGAATGCTACCACTGCTCGGTGTCGAGAAAAATGTGGGTCAATAAGACATGGCTCGACCGTCTCGGTCTCGCCATGCCGACGACGACTGAGGAGTTCTACGACATGCTCGTGGCGTTCAAGACTCAAGACCCCAACAACAACGGGAAAGCCGACGAGATTCCCCTCGCCGGAGGTTACAAAGGAGTCTGGAACGGCACACTGGACCACTTTCTCATGAACGCTTTCCTCCAGTACAACCCGGACCGGATGAGCGTCATCGACGGCACACTCCAGGTCGCGTTCGATAAGCCCGGGTGGAAAGAGGGGCTTAAGTATATAGCGCGACTGTATGAAGCCGGTCTGATAGCTCCGGAAACATTCACGATGGACAGAAACCAGCTCAAGGCGCTCGGAGAGAATCCCGGAATCGAGATTCTCGGCGCCGTTCCATGCGGCGCTCCACACTTGTTTACCGAGATCAAAGGCGAGCGGTATAAAATGTTCGCGTCGCTTCCTCCGATCGCGGGTCCTTCGGGAGAACGGCACGCGAGCTTCAACCTGCCGATCCGGTGGAACGTGAAAGCCACGATCACCGACAAAACGACACTACCCGAAGTCGCCGTCCGCTGGCTGGACAACTTCTACGAGGAAAAATGGATACTCGAACAGATCTGGGGCCGCGAAGGCTCGGAATGGCGATGGGCCAAACCGGGTGAAATCGGGCTTAACGGCAAACCGGCCATCTACACGACCATGATCAGCTGGGGCGAGCAGAAGCCGAATACGACGTGGAACCAGATCGCACCGACGTACCGTACGGCCGCCCATCGCCTGGGGCAGACCTCGACGGACGAGTGGGACCTCGAGGTCATTCTCTACGAGGGAAGCGCCCCCTACTACGACTACGCGCCGCCGGTCGACGAGGTCGTTCCCCCGTTGGTAATCCCGACGGATGTCGCGAGCGAGTACAACGAGCTCCGAACGGTCCTGTGGAGCTACGTCGACGAGATGTTCGCGCGTTTCGTCACCGGCGACGTCGACATAGACTCGGGCTGGGATGGATACGTGCGCGAGCTCAAGAACATCGGTCTCGACAAGTTCCTCGAGATTGCCCAGGCGGCGTACGACTCGAAGTACAAGTAGAGGTGGACAAGACGGCCGGGTGCTCGCCACGCGGCCGTCCCGCAATCGCAACGTTGTTCACAAACCTAATCAAATGAAGAGAAGCGGTCGATTCGCCGCGCGCGGTCGGCCGCTTTCGCCTTTCCGGCGGTGAAAGGCGCGCCTTCCCGGACGACTACAGGAGGCCTGTCCATGCGAAATATCGTCGTAATCCTGTGTGACCAGTTGCGGCCGGATTTCCTCAGTGTCTACGGCTGCCACGCGGCGCCGACACCCAATCTCGACCGTCTCGCGTCGTGCGGGATCGTGTTCGACAACGCGATCACCCAGTCCACCGTCTGCGCTCCGGCGCGGGCATGCATGATGACCGGACGATACGTGTCCGAGCACGGTGTGTGGACGAACG
>JAJRYZ010000246.1 GCA_024275515.1 Spirochaetota bacterium | reverse complement strand
TCCGGCCTGATCCTCTTCGTTCATATAGTTGTATTGAATTTGGCAGAACGTCCATCGGTCGTATTCGTTGACGATGTCCTCGAATACGTCATAGTCGTCGTGGAACGAAAAACCGAGACAACCGATGCGGCCGTCGGCGATCGCCTTGTCGACCCAACTGAACACGTCGAGTCGTTTCGCCAGTTCCCACCTCTCCTTGTCAAGAGCATGGAGCAGGTAGAGGTCGATTCGTTCGTCCTGAAGCCGGCCGAGCTGCTCATTGAACAGAGTATCAAAACTGCCCCGATCCTTGACCATCCACATCGGGAGCTTGGTCGCGAGACGTACCTTCTCCCGATAGCCGTCCTTTAGCGCTTTTCCGACAAGGACCTCCGAGTTTCCGCCATGATAGCCGTAGGCGGTATCGATGTAGTTGACCCCCGAATCGATCGCGCGTCGGAGTATCTTGACGGCCTCAGGCTCGTCTATCTTCGCGTACTCGCCGAGAGTGGGAAGCCGCATGCACCCGAAACCGAGTGCGGAAGCCTCCCAATCTAGCTTTCCGAATTGGCGATACTGCATACCTTAACCTCCAAAGTTCCGGCAATTCTGTCTATGGAGGTCAGGGTTGTCAAGCAGCCCGCCGACCCGCGCGGCAATTCCCGGTGATCGAGGATCGGCGCTGCCGATTCGCGGCGTATGCGGTTGGTTTCGGCGCAAGGGTCGGAAGCGAGCAAAGAAATCGAGCCGATAACCCGGCCGCGCGCGATAGCGTCTTCCATCGTGCCGCCGTTCCCCGGTAGAATCGCCACGAAAGACTCCGACGGAGGCTCGCATGAACACGCGCGAACGATTCCACGCCTGCATGGAATACCGCCCGGTCGATCGCATTCCGAACCACGAAGTCGGCGTCTGGCCGCAGACAAGGGACCGATGGAAACGCGAGGGACTCGACCCGGCTTCGCTGCATTGGGACTGGTTTACCGGCGCTCCGGAGCTTGACATGGACTGCCGTGAGTACATTCCCGTCGATTTCGGAATGATTCCGGGGTTCGAACGCGAGGTAATCGAGGAAACCGATCGACACGAGGTTTTTCGCGACGGTCGCGGCATTGTCCGCAAGGCGCTCAAGGAAGGTACGTCGGGCGGCGTCCGCGCGAGCATGGATCAGTATCTGAGTTTTCCCGTCGCCGACCGCGACGATTTTCGTGCGCTGAAGAAGCGGTTCGACCCGGCCACCGTTACGCGTTACCCGGCGTACTGGAGAGAGTTTTGTCTCGACGGATGGAAAAAGCGCAACCACGTGCTGGTGCTCGGCCGCAACACCGCGACGACCGGATTCTACTGGCGAGCGCGAGAGTGGATGGGCACCGAGACGCTCAGCTACGCCTGGTACGATCAGCCCGAGCTGATGCACGAGATGATGGAGTTTATCGCGGACTTTACGATCGATGTCGCCCGTCCGATCCTCGCCGAGGTGGATGTCGACTATGTGTTCATCAACGAGGACATGGCGATGAAGCAGGGACCGCTTCTGAGCCCGTCCACCTACGATGAGTTCATTTTCCCGCACATGAGGCGACTGGTCGACTTTTTCAAGACCAACGGCGCTCGTTATGTCGTCGTCGATTCCGACGGGAATACCGAACCGCTTATAGGCCGGTTGCTCGATGCCGGCGTCGACGCGATCTGGCCGATGGAGCGGGCGTCGGCCGACATGAATCCGCTCGATCTTCGGAAGAAGTACGGCAAATCTCTCAGACTCTGGGGCGGCGTCGACAAACGGGAGCTCGCCAAGGGACCCGAAGCGATCGATCGTCATTTGGCCGAGCTTGCCCCTCTCGCCGAGGAGGGAGGTTTCATACCCACCGTCGATCACCAGGTGCCGCCCGACGTTTCGCTTGGAAACTTCCGCTACTATATGAAACGGAAAATGGATCTTCTCTCCGGTCGATTCTGACCGGACAGGCGGCTTCGGGCGCCGCCCCACGCTCGCGCCCACGTCGCCGCTACCGCAGATGCCGATCCTTGCCAAATGCCCCTCCTTATGTCCGCCGTGCACATGATATTCACCTTCGCCGTCGGCGTGTCGTCGGGCCGGGGCTTCCTTCGGCCGTTGCCTTTCATAACCGTCGGCGAGTGACCTTTGCCGGGCGGCGGAGTATATTGATCGGACCTTATCAACCTGAGGATACTATCGCCCATGAAAGGTTTGACGAAGTCGATTACCAGGAAGCTTCCCGATACGAACATCGGATACGTGAGTCTGGAGGCGCTCGCCGACTCCGTCTCGTCGTCCGGCGCGAGTCCGAATCGGTTGCCCTACTCGGTGAAGGTGCTGCTCGAATCGGTCGCGCGGCAGATCGACGGGCGCGCCGTGACCGAGGACCATCTTCGCTCGGTCCTCGATTTCCTCTCGAACCCCGGCGCAGAGGTCGCCTTCAAACCCGCGCGGGTGGTCATGCAGGACTTTACCGGCGTTCCGGGGATTGTCGATCTTGCGGCGATGCGCGATTCGCTCGCCGAGCTTGGAGGCGATCCGCAGCGCATCAATCCCGTTATTCCGGTCGATCTGGTCATCGACCATTCGGTCCGGGTGGACAGGTTCGGAACGGCCGATGCGCTGAAGTATAACGCGGAGAGAGAGTTCGAGCGCAACCGTGAACGGTACGAGTTTCTCCACTGGGCGGCGAACAGCTTCGACAATTTCAGAGTCGTTCCTCCGGCCACCGGCATCGTGCATCAGGTCAACCTCGAATGCTTGGCAACCGTCGTACACCTTGCCGGCTCGACCGCCGCCGGCGAGGACGCCCTGGCGTACCCGGATACGCTCGTGGGGACCGATTCGCACACGACGATGATCAACGGTATCGGTGTTCTCGGGTGGGGTGTCGGCGGAATCGAGGCGGAGGCCGCGCTGTTGGGTCGGCCGCTCTACATCGGGATGCCCGAAGTTGTGGGGGTAAGGTTGCACGGACGTCTGGGCGAGGCGGTCACCGCAACCGACCTGGTGCTGCGGGTCACTCAATTGCTCCGCGCGATCGGCGTGGTCGGAAAACTGGTCGAGTTCTACGGCGAGGGGCTTGATTCGCTTTCGCTGCCCGACCGCGCGACGATATCGAATATGTGTCCCGAATACGGCGCGACGGCGGCGTTCTTTCCCGTCGACGACACGACGCTCGAGTTCTTGCGGAGCACCGGGAGGGACGAGGAACTCGTTGCGCTGGTCGAGGCGTACTGCAAGACCCAAGGGCTGTTCCGGACCGGTGAATCGGCGCCGCCGGAGTTCACGCGGTGCGTCGATCTCGATCTGTCGTCGATCGAGCCGTCGGTCGCGGGGCCGAAGCGTCCGCAGGATAGGCACACTCTATCCGAAGCAAAGAAGCAGTTTTCGGCGTTCGTTTCGTCGTATCGCGGCGGTGAGGCGCCGAAAAGGGCCACATTTACACGGGGCGGAGTCGAGCATACGATCGAAGACGGCGCGGTGGTCATCGCGGCCATTACAAGCTGCACCAACACGTCGAACCCGTCGGTCGTGGTCGCGGCGGGACTGCTCGCCCGGAATGCCGTGGAACGTGGGATGAAGGTCCCCCCGCACGTGAAAACATCCCTCGCGCCGGGCTCCCGGGTCGTCACCCGGTACCTCGATGCGGCCGGTTTAACCCGCTATCTCGACGAGTTGGGGTTCAACCTCGTCGGATACGGCTGCACGACGTGTATCGGGAACTCGGGGCCGCTTCCCGATGAGGTGTCACAGGCGGTGGAGGAAGCGGGACTGGTCGCGGTTTCGGTGCTCTCGGGCAACAGGAACTTCGAAGGGCGAATACACCCGGAGGTTCGGGCGAACTACCTCGCCTCGCCGCCGCTCGTGGTCGCCTACGCCCTCGCCGGTACTTTCGACGTCGATCTCGATCGTGAGCCTGTCGGCGTTGATTCGGACGGAAACGAGGTCTATCTTTCCGACATATGGCCGACCCGGGAAGAAGTACGGAGTATCGTCTCGGAACGGGTGGGTCCGGAGCTTTTTCGCGAAGAATACGGAAACGTCTATACGGGCAACTCCGCTTGGGACGACGTCGAAAGCTCAACCGGTGATATCTACGAGTGGGATCCCGCCTCCACCTATATTAAGCGTCCGCCTTTTTTCGAAGGGCTTGCCCCGGAACTCAGCGAGCCGCAGCCGATCGTCGGCGCTCGCGTGCTCGCGTTTCTGGGAGATTCGGTCACTACCGATCACATATCGCCCGCCGGTGTGATCGCGAAGGGAAGCCCCGCCGCGCGGTGGCTCATGGCGCAGGGAATCGAACCCGAGGAGTTCAACAGCTACGGATCCCGCCGGGGAAATCATGAGGTAATGATGCGCGGAACCTTCGCCAACATCCGCATCAGGAACCGTCTACTCTCCGACGTCGAGGGCGGTTATACGCGGCACCTTCCCGACGGAGAACGGATGACCATCTACGACGCCGCGATGAAGTACCGGGAAGAAGACGTTCCGCTCCTCGTCATCGCCGGAAAGGACTACGGCATGGGGAGCTCACGCGACTGGGCGGCCAAGGGAGTCTACCTGCTTGGAGTGCGGGCGACGATCGCCGAAAGCTACGAGCGGATACACCGGAGCAATCTGATCGGAATGGGCGTGCTTCCGCTTCAGTTTGCAGACGGCACAACCGCTGATTCTCTCGGCCTCACCGGAGAGGAGCTTTTCGACATCCCGCAGGTAAGCGAACCCGGCGAGCGGGTCACCGTCGTCGCACGGTTACCCGGCGGGCCCGATAGGGAAATCGCCTGCACGGCCCGGATCGACACCGAGGTCGACCTCGAGTATTATCGCAACGGAGGCATTCTGCAGACGGTGCTCCGCGAGATGGCGAGAGGGTAGGGGCGATTCCGTCGGCCGTCATCCGCTCGCGTCCACTCCGTACTCGACCCCGCGACCGCTGACGATGATGTCGACGGGAACGTCGAACTCCCCGGTGGGCACCTCATCGACGATTTGGCAGTCGGCGCACACCGCGACCGCCGTGGCTCGGCCGCCGCTCGCTTCTCCGATCGACAGCAATCGTCCGTCGGGCGAGGAAAGTCCCGAAGGCGCAACGATCCGCGCGATTGCGGCGAAGAGCCGGTCGTAGTAGGCGCGGCCGTGGCCGAGACGTCGACCCGCGCGGTCGAAAACGAGACCGGGGGTGACGATCAGAAGCGGATAGAGTTGCTCGTCGTCGAAATCGGCCGCCGGTAGATTCTCAGGCGGCTCTCTGACGCCGTAGGGGTGCACATCCCAGGGGCCGTCGACCGAAGCAATATAATGGAAGGTAATCCCCTCATCGCCCATTCGGGGAACGGCGACCGACTTTCCCTCTTCAAGCGCACGTTCGATAATCCCCGCCGTGTCTATTTCGTTTTTCATCGAAAGAAACGCGAAAACGGTCCGTGCGCGCTTCCACGCGGAGAGCCCGGCAAGCGTGACGGCAACCACGTCGCTCTGCGCGCCGAGTTTCGCTTCGCCTTCTCCCGCGAGAAGCGACTCCATGCGCTTTCTCATCTCGCGCTTCCGCTGTCGCGTGTTCATTGTCTCATCTCGCGCTTCCGCTCAGGCGAACGGATCGCCGAAGTCGTTGATCGCTCGGACTATCGCGGGATAGCTCTTCTTGTAGACTCCGGGAGGAACGTTTTCCGAGATTTGGATCTGCAATCGCCCGGTGCGCCCGGCCTGATCGAGAATCTCCGACGCCACACGGTAGATCTCTTTCTCTTCGCGTATGTGAACCGACGAGGGAAAGTTGAGCATGAGGACCTTGTCGGGCCAGATCTCGGCCGCCTTCGCCGCGGAGGTATCGTTGTCCGGCGGTGGAGAGAACGAATCGAGTCCCCGAATCTTCGATTCGCCGATCGCCCCCCAGAGCGGTTTGAGATCGCCGTCCATGTGGACGACCACCGGTATCTTTTTCTCCGCGGCCAGTTCGGAGATCCCGTCGTAGTAGGGCATACAGTAGGCGCGGAAGTAACGTTCCCCGATCATGGGTGCGGTAACGTTGTCTCCGATGACGAGATACGGCGGATCGAGCGCCAGGGTCACCCGGGTCATCTCGAGCATAATATCGCCGAGCTTCCTCATCGCCGCTTCCACGAGCTCCCGCGCTTCGACGAGGTGGGCGCTCAGGTCCATAATGTCGATCCACTGGATCCACATCTGCTGGTACGGCGTGCGGCCGACCCACGTGTGGGGAAGTCCGTCGGCGCCGAGCTCGGCGAGCGCCGTATCGAGCGGCTCGGGGTCGGGCACGACGGTAATGTCGTCGAGGTAGGCGAGGAACGCCTCGTAGTCGTCGAGCGACTTGATAAAGTGTTCCTTGATGGACATTCCGCCGTAGGTCGGCTCGTAGCGAACGAACTCACGAAGCTCGCCGGCCGGCGTCACGAGGCGCCGGCGCATCGAACGCATTTCGTGCTCGGAAGTTTCGACCGTTTCGAAACGACAGTTCGGATGCTCGATCCGGTAGGCCGTGGTCCAGCGAAGCCTCCCGAGATTCTCCCGGCCGATAACGGCCCACACCTCTTCCGACGGAATCATCCCGTCGTACTGGACAAACGGCACGCGGTCGAATCGATCCCCTCGCAGGAGCGCGAGTATCCGCTCCTTCATCGTCATGGTGACCATCCCGCCATAGTGTACCGCGCGCGCCGACGAGTCAAACCCGGCGTTTGCCGGCACTGCAAAAATCCTCGCCAAGTTGCGGCGAGCCGCGACGCGTGGTATATTTTTTTAGCAAATTGTAGACGGTCACGGGTTCGACATCTTTTGCTGCTGTTTCGGAGTGACAAGCCCAGCCGGGCGACGCGGCGGGATGGTGAGAGACGCACGACTCTTTCTCGTCGGCGCGGTGTTGTGCCGGTCTGAGGAGGGAAGCGTGCGAATGGATTCGTTCAGAACCCGTGGCGCGTCGTCGGCGTTTCGGCCCGTTTTAGTCCCGAATACGGTTCGCCTGGGGAACCGAGACAGGTACCGGTTGTGAAACGGGCGAGTCGTCTTCTTCTCGTACTATTCTTTTTCATTCTCCTACATGAGGTGACGTATGCTCAGTCGTCGCCGGTCGAACGGCGCGCCGCGGAGTGGCGGCTGCGCGTCGCCCCCGGATTCCTGCTGCCCGACGTCTCCTACGTGAGTCCCGGGGGAACGGTCGAGGTCGGGGTGACGCTGACACCGTCGGCGCCGCGATGGTTTTCGCTGTCGGGGAATCTTGAGTTATCGCTTAACCGCTACGGAGTTGAAGGGACGCTGAGTGCGGTGGGCGCGGCGACGGGTATCGAGCTTCGACCGTTCGCCGGCGCGCGGTTGGGAATGCTTGCTCGGGCCGGTGTGGGGTACTCGCTGCAGATAGGTAGAGCCTGTCCCAAAACAGGCGATTTCGGACCGGCACAAGTTTGGCGTTGAGATCGGTCGACGGAATCGTCCGGCGTCGGGTCGATTCAACCGAGGCGTCGCCGGTTTTTCTCCGTTGAACCTGGTTTTCCATAAGCCATTACATACACCTTTCCCGCT
>JAJRYZ010000245.1 GCA_024275515.1 Spirochaetota bacterium | reverse complement strand
TCCGAACTCCTCCTGCAAATCCTGCAGGAGGTTGAGTATCTGCGCCTGAATCGAAACATCCAGGGCGGAAACGGGTTCGTCGGCAACGATTAATCGAGGGTTGAGCGCGAGGGCGCGCGCAATACCGATCCGCTGCCGCTGGCCGCCGGAAAACGCGTGGGGGTAGCGCTTGAGATACCTGACGTTCAACCCCACGTGACCGAGAAGGACGCGAACGCGTTCCTCCAGCTCGCGTCCTCTGGCGACCTTGTTCTCGAGAAGCGGCTCACCGACGATGTTGAGGATGTTCATTCTCGGATTCAGCGACGCGTAGGGATCCTGAAAGATCATCTGCATCTCTCTGCGAACGTTTCGCATCTGTTTTTCGCTCAGTTTGGCGATATCGACGGCGCCGCCGTTATGATGAAAAACGATTTCTCCCGAGGTCGGATCGATCGCGCGAAGAATACAGCGGCCGGTGGTCGTTTTGCCGCATCCGCTGTCGCCGACAAGACCGAGCGTCTCTCCCTCGTAGACCGTGAAGGTGACGTCGTCGACCGCTTTGACTTGTCCGACGACGTTCTTGAAAAAACCGCCCTTGATGGGAAAGTATTTCTTGAGATTCCTTACTTCGAGCAGCGCATTTAGTTCTTCGGGCATATCCGTCATTCCCTGTTGTCGTGATGAAGAAAACACGAGACGCTCTGTCCCTTCGCGACCTCCGTGAGAGCCGGCGGTTTTCCGACGTTGCACACACCCATTTTCGCTTCGGTGCAACGGGGAGCGTACGGGCATCCTTGAAGGCGGGCGAACGGATGGGGCACGACGCCGCTGATCGCTTCGAGTCGCTGTTTGGCGGTTGCTCCTATCTGAGGAATAGATCGCAGCAGCGCGCGCGTGTACGGATGTTGCGGGTCGTTGAAAACCGTATCGACGTCGGCCTGTTCAACGATTTTCCCCCAATACATGACGATGACCTCGTCGGCCATCTCCGCGATTACTCCCAGATCGTGGGTGATGAACATGATCGACATCCCGTACTCGTCCTGGAGAGCTTCCATCAGGTCGAGGATCTGCGCCTGGATCGAAACATCGAGCGCGGTAGTCGGTTCGTCGGCGATCAGCAGCCGGGGATTGCGCGAAAGAGCCATCGCGATCATCGCGCGCTGACGCATTCCACCCGACAACTCGTGAGGATAGGCATCGATACGTTGCTCGGCTTTGGGGATCCCCACTTGTTTCAACATTTCTATGGCGTGCTCACGGGCGCTCTCTTTGTCGGCGTCCGGTTCCAACAGGATAGCTTCGCAGATCTGGTTGCCGATAGTATGAAGCGGACTGAAAGAGGTCATCGGTTCCTGGAAGATCATGGCGACCTCGCGGCCACGAATGCGACGAATCTCTGCGCCTCCCGGATCGAGAGCGGCAAGATCAACCGGTTCCCCCGACGAATCCTCTTCTTCGCCGTTTCGCGAGGCGAGAAGGATGTGCCCTTCGATTATCTTTCCCGGAGAGGGAACGATGCGCAAGATCGACTGGGCGGTGACGCTTTTCCCGCAACCGCTCTCACCGACCACTCCCAGTGTCCGTCTGTTGGGAATCCGAAAACTGACGCCGTCCACCGCGCGAACCGTTCCCTCGTCAAGGAAAAAGTGAGTTTTCAAGTTGCGTATTTCGATAAGTGTGTCCACGCGAAGTTCCTCAGTTGACATACGGGTCCGCCGCGTCACGCAGCCCGTCGCCCATGAAGTTGAACATCAGTACCGTCGCTATCACGAAAAGCACGGGGAGAAGCAGCCACGGATGGAGCGCAACGGTTCGGACGTTTTGGGCCTCCTGGAGCAGCACCCCCCAGCTGGTTATCGGCGGTCGCAGCCCGAGCCCGAGGAAACTCAAGGAAGTTTCGCCGAGAATCATCCCGGGGACCGCGATGGTGATCGAGACGATAAGGTGACTCATGAAAGAAGGAAGAAGGTGCCGCCGAATGATCCGCATCTCTTTGGTTCCGGCGAGCCGCGCGGCCATAACGAAATCTTCCTCGCGAAGAGCAAGAAGTTTGCCCCGAACGACGCGCGCTATTCCGGTCCACCCGATGATCGAAAGAATGATCGTAATGCCCAGATAAACGCGAAGCGGAGGCCAGTTGACGGGGAGCGCGGCGCCGAGCGCCATCCACAACGGAAGCGTTGGTATCGAGCGGATAATCTCGATGACGCGCTGAATGAGGTTGTCCACCCAGCCGCCGGCGTATCCGGAGATACCGCCGAGGGTAATGCCCAGAAAGAAACTCATAAGCACACCGATAAACCCGATCGACAACGAAATCCTCGAACCGTGGAGAATGCGGGTGAACATATCTCTGCCGACCTGGTTGGCGCCGAACAGCAGAACCATCCCGCCTTCGTCGACCCCGAAGAGGTGCAGATTCCCTTCGAATCGGCCCCACATACGGTACGGTTCGCCTCGGACGAAAAGGCGTATCGGGTAAACGCGGGATTTGTCGATC
>JAJRYZ010000244.1 GCA_024275515.1 Spirochaetota bacterium | reverse complement strand
TCGAGCTTTTTTATCGACGCGTAGTCGAAGTCGTATTTCTCGACGAGTCGCTTCGGAAACATAATCCCGGAGGTCATCGCGGAGATCTGATAGTTGATCAACCCGTAGATATTGCCCTTGACCCGAGTCGCGTTCCAGATTTTCTCGGGCACCAGAGCCTTGAGCCCGGGCGCGTACTCATCGATCAAATCGTCAAGCGGCACGAAGGCGCCTCTGGCAACGTTTTGATGATAGTTGTTGATCCAGTTGGCCGTGAAGCACAGATCGTACTCCTCGCCCGAAGCGATAATCACCTGCATCTTTTGATTGTAGTCGCCCCACGAAATCGGTTTGAAATCGATCGTTGTGTTGAGTTTTTCCCCAAGCAGCCGGTTAAACTCGTTGAAAACGGTATCCTGGTCGCTCTGCGGGTAGCTCCCCGGATAGTACCAGGTCAGTGTGACGGGCGCGAGTCCGCCCGTTGCAGCCTCCTTTTCAGCTCCTCCCGCCGCAACCGCAAGGGTCGCGACTACGGCCATGAGTGTGACCGCTACGACAATTCGTTTCATTGCGTTCCTCCTGAACGTATGGTTTCCGCCGGATCAACGATCCGGATATTATCGGTGACTGCGCCGGCGCACGTGCCGCGCGCGAGTTTCGCCGGCTCGCCGACTATCCCTTCAACGATCCGGCCGTGAGCCCCCGGACGAAGTACTTCTGGAAGAAAGGGAAGACGAACAGCATCGGTCCCGCCGCAAGCACGCACATCGCCATTCGCGCGCTTTCGTTCGGAAGGTCCGAAAGGTTGACGCTGATAAAGGTGTTGGTCATCTGTGTCGTCAGATAGGTGATGTTGGCCATCATTCGAGCCGGCATGTACTGAAGCGGCACCAACGCCTCATCCTCGATGTAGAGCAACGGGAGCCACCAGTCGTTCCAGTACTGCAAGCAGATGAACAACCCGATCGTTGCGAGCGCCGGTTTGGAGAGCGGAAGCAAAATCGTGAAGTAGCTCCGGAACTCGCCGGCGCCGTCGATCTTCGCCGATTCGAAGAGCGACATGGGGAGTTGTGAGAAAAAGGTCCGCAGGAGCAACACAAACCACGGCACGAGGAGATAGGGAACAATCAATACGGCGAGCGTGTTCTTCAGATCGAGATAGCGGGAGACGAGAATGTACCACGGCACGAGCCCGCCGTTGAACAGCATGGTAAAAAAAACATAGAAGGTGAGCGGTCGCCGGTATCGGTAGTCAGGCCGGGAAAGAGGAAAGGCTACCAGGGAGATGACGAGAAGCGAAAGCAAAGTGCCGGACGCGGTGACGATAATGCTGATGAAATAAGAACGCGCGATGAGCTCCGGATTCTTGAGGACGTAGCGGTAAGCGAGCATCGACGGCGCCTTGGGGAAAAGCGAGTACCCGTCAACCGATATAGAGCTCTCCGCCGTCAACGAAATGGAGATGACCGCCCAGAGAGGGATGATGCAGAGCGCGGCGAAGGCGGCAAGCACGGTGTGGATAAGAGCGCCTGAAGCGCGCGCGGAACGGCGACTAACAATCATCGACGCCTTCCGATGATCGATGCCGTGTCAGAACAGCGCGTGCTCATAGCTGATCTTCCTTGATGTCGACACGCTCGCCGACGAACGAGAAAGCTCCGGGAAGCTCAGACCGACTCCCCGGATCATACCCGCTTTGATGGCCCCCGACGTCGAAAGCACGGTCAACGTGTTTACCTATCTTCTTGCCGCCGAACCTTCGGTTGACGGCCGGCTGCCGACGGCGGTCGTCGTCAACGTGAAGGCTGAGTATCTCATGGAGACGGTAGCGCTTCTCAGCAGCGACGACGTTGCAGAGGGCGGATTCGTGATCGTCCTCGATGAAGAGGGGCGGTTGATCGGCCATCCGTCGAAAAAGATGTTCCTTTCATCGTCGCTCCCTTCCGAGCTCGCGTCGACGGCAGGTCGAAGCGGCAATGAATCGCAGAAGGTGAATATCGACCGCACGAAGTATCTTGTCTCGAAGGTCGTGTCGGAACAGACCGGATGGACCTTTGTGAAAGCTACGCCGTACCGAGAAGTACTGGACATAGTGGGCCGGCAGCGGTTGTTTATCGTCGCTATCTGCGCGGCGTTTCTCGTTGTTGTCGCCGGTCTTTCGATTCTGCTTTCACGTTCGATCTACCGACCGATTCGATCACTCGTGGGACACGTCCGCCGGCTGATCAGCGAAGAGCAGGAAGGGAGGCTCAAAGAAGATGAGCTGAGCTTCGTGGCTTCGGCGTTTTCCGACGCAATCAGCCGGGTAAAGACGCTAAGCACTTTCCGAACGGATAACATCGAGACGCTAAGAACTCAACTCTGCCGGGAAATCCTCAGCGGCGGCGTCGACGAGCAAAAAACCAAACGCCGCCTTCGCGAGCTCGAGTCGGACCTGTGGTTGAAGCGGCATTTCCGGCTCATGCTCGTGCGTTTCGATTTGCCGATTCCCGAAACGGCGCGGGAAACGGAGCACAACACTCGACGATCGGTTTCCTACGCCTCGGCCAAGATCACCTCGATCGTCGCTTCGAGATTTTGCTCGTCGGTGACGATCGATCTTTCCGAGGAAGACACGGTGGTAATCGCCGCCGCGGACGCACCGATATCCATCGACGCCATGCGGCAATTGTCGGCCGCGGTCAACGACGCCATGCGCCACATGTTCGAATGCACTGTGACCACCGCGGTCAGCGCGGATGCTTCGGCGCTTGGCGAGCTTGGCGGGTTGTATCGCGATGTCCAGGGTCTGATCGCGTATAGACTCACCGCCGGTCCCGGAACGTTCATCGACTCGGAGACCGTCCGGAAATTGGTGGATGAGAGCACGCCGTTTCCCGTGGAGATCGAAGAATCGTTGCTCGACTCGCTCAGATGCGGAGACCGGGAAAGCTCACTGTCGGATCTCGCTATACTCTGCGCTACGATAGACCGCCACTCGTACGAGAACGTACTTCTCGGATACACCCGTCTCGCCTCCTCGCTTTTCGACTATCTGAACACCATCGAGGGTTGCGGCGCCGGCGAACGGCCTCTTCGATTCACCGAGTTTATGCAACGCCTTGCGTCGCGCTCCTACGTCGCAGAGATACACACGCTGTTCGCCGATCTACTCGATTCGGCCTGCGAAATAATCCGCAACGGCTCGTCACGGAAGACGCTCGAGAACGTGACACGCGCGAAAGAGTTGATCGAGCAGGAATACGCGAATCCCGCGTTGAGCGCCCGGCTCGTGGCTGATAGGATGGGCATGTCGGCGGTCTACCTCGGCAGGATTTTCAGGGAAACGACCGGAAGTTCGATCGCAGGCTATCTGAGTCGGGTTCGCCTTGAAGCCGCGCGGACGTTGCTGCTCGAAAACGGGCGGACCGCAAAACAGATTTCGGAGCGTGTGGGGTTCGCCAATACGCGTTATTTCTTCACGAAGTTCAAATCTGCGTACGGGGTAACCCCGACACAGTACCGGACCGGCTACCTGCGGCGGCCGGACCGCGCAAGGAGAGTGTAAATGAATGCTGCACAGACGCCCGCATCCGATCTGGTCGCCGCGCTCGAGCCGCCGGCCGGAAGTGTTCGGATGGTCCTCGACACCGACACGTACAACGAGGTCGACGATCAATTCGCCGTCGTTCACGCGCTTGCCTCAGACATGGAGGTCGAGGCGTTGTACGCGGCGCCGTTTCACAACGCGCGCTCCGCGGGACCCGAGGACGGTATGGAGAAGAGTTACGCGGAGATCCTGCGTCTCTATGAGCGCATGAAAGAAACCCCGGAGGCCCCGGTGTACAAGGGGTCGCGAGGATATCTCTCGGGAAAAGATTCTCCTCAGGATTCTCCGGCCGCGCGCGATTTGATCGAACGTGCCCTCGCCGACGACCGGCCGCTCTATGTCGTTGCTATCGGCGCCGTCACCAACGTGGCGTCGGCGATGCTCATCGAACCGTCAATAATCGACCGGATTCGGATAGTCTGGCTCGGAGGAAACGCCCGATGGTGGCCGACGACGCGCGAGTTCAACCTGATGCAGGACCTTCACGCCTCACGGATCCTCTTCGATTCCGGCGTTCCGTTGGTTCAGGTGCCGTGCTTGAACGTTACCTCGCATCTTCACGTCTCGGTGCCCGAGTTGGAGAACGCGCTCCGCGGGACGAGCGCGGTAGCGGACTATTTCGTGGATATCGTCGCCGATTATCACGACGACCATTTCGGATGGTCTAAAGTCATCTGGGACATCGCCGCGACCTCTTATCTCGTCAATCCGTCGTGGTTTGCCGCAGACCTCGTACACAGCCCGATCCTTACCGACGGGCTCACCTGGAGTTTCGACGAATCGCGACACCTGATCCGCTGCGTTCGGAGCATAGACCGTGACGCCGTTTTCCGCGACGTGTTCCGAAAAGTGCGATCCTCCTGACGCCGTGTCGCGGCTTTTCAATACCCGAGAGAGGGGTCGACCACGTTCATCAACGTCTCGCCGCGAACGTATCGCCTGAGATTCTCGCAGAAAATGTCCAGGAGCCGCTCGTCGTACCGCGGCGAAAGCCCCGCGATGTGCGGTGTGACGATCACCTGCTCCATGGTCCACAACGGCGAATCGCCGGGAAGCGGTTCGTCGGCGAACACGTCGAGCCCCGCGCCGGCGAGGCGGCCGCTTCGAAGCGCCTCGATAAGCGCGGCTTCATCGACCGTCTTCCCTCTTCCGGCGTTGAGAAAGATCGCCGTCGATTTCATCGCGGCGAATACGACGCCGTCGAACATCCCGCGAGTCTCGGGGGTGTAAGGCAGTACGTTGACTATGAAATCGGCGTCGGAGACGGCGGCGGCGAGCTCCTCAGGGCGAAAGAGCTTCGAAACCCCCGCCGGCGGATCGGCGGCCGGCTGCCGTCGCAGTCCCGTCACCGTCATACCGAGCGCGGCGGCCCGCTCCGCAAAGGCGAGGCCGATCGCTCCGAGCCCCGCGACAAAGACGCGCTTACCTCCGAGTTCGAAAAAACCCTCGCCTATCGAACGATCCCAGACGCTTCGGGTTTGATTGCGAATCGATTTGTGTAACTGCCTCGCAAACGCAAGGATCAGCGCAAGAAGATGCTCGGCGATCGGGGCGCCGTGCACGCCCGACGCATTCGTAATAATAATCCCGGGAATGCGCCCATACCTTCGAAGAGCCCCTTCGGCGCCGGCGCCCTGGAGTTGTACCCATTTCAAGAGGTGCGCGCTCGATACGAGCGCGTCGGGGATGCCGCCGCACGCGACCTCGACCGATTCAATCACCTCACCGAGCGCATCGGAGTCGCCGCCGAACATCAAAGCGAACTCCCCCGATACCGCTTGAAGGCGTTCGCGCACCTCGGAGGAAGGATGTGCGAATCTGCCGTTGACCAATACGTATCTGCGCATGTCTCCCCACTCAACTTGTAACACAAATCGCGATTCGCGGAAATGGGCGAACGTGGTTTGCCGCGCCGGGCCGCCGGCAAAACTGACTCCGAGTCTCAGCTATTGCGCAGCTTCTCGTTTCCAGCTACCCTCTGCGC
The DNA here is from genome assembly GCA_024275515.1 of Spirochaetota bacterium. Taxonomy (GTDB): domain Bacteria; phylum Spirochaetota; class Spirochaetia; order ARS1246; family ARS1246; genus JAJRYZ01. Next base: position 59,753 of record JAJRYZ010000244.1, on the reverse strand, counting down.
AACGATAAGAATCCCGTGGTTTCGCGCGACGGGGTTCGTACCCGCAGCGTCGAACAAGCCGCAGCCGGCACGTGAGGAGGATTTCGTGGCGAAAAGTACCGAGGGAAAGCCCGTAACAAAAACCAATGCAAATCGGAGGACCGGCACGTCGGGAATACGATCCGACATTACGGTAATCGTCGCGGTTGTTACCTTCGTGGTGGGTTTCATCATCGGTCGCGCCACCGAAACGGTAAAGTTCACTCCGCAGTCGCGGGAGCTCGAGGTGCAGCCGGTCGCTTCCGATTCGTCGGTCTCCGATTCGGAGTGGATCGCGGATCTCAAGCGTCAGGCCTCGGACGCCTCCGACAACGCCGACGCATGGACCCGTCTCGGCAATGCTTACTTCGACATCGGCCGGCCGGAAGCCGCAATCGAAGCGTACGAAAAATCGCTCGCCCTCGATCCTGAGAACCCGGACGTGATTACCGACATGGGTATCATGTATCGCCACTTGGGGAAGTCGGAACGGGCGGCGGAACTTTTCAGAGAGGCCGCGGCGATCGATCCGTCGCACCTCATGTCGCGCTTCAATCTCGGCGTAGTGTTGCTCCACGATCTCGGACGACCCGACGACGCCGCGGCGGCGTGGCGCGAAGTCGTCACGCTTGATCCGGATTTTCAATCCCCGACCGGGCAGCCGGTCTCGGAGATGGTCAAAGCGCTCGAATCGGACCAATAGGACCCGCGGCCGCTCAGTTGCCCAAGCACGTGTCGACAAGCCGCGCAGCGTGCACCCACGGGTGGTCTTTCGGCACGAGCTTCTTTTTGCCGGCCACCTTTTCAAGCGGAACCGCCTCGCAGCGACCGCCTTTGATCGCCACCATCACGTTATATCGACCATCGGCGAGGAGTTCGCCCGCTTTGGTCCCGAGCAGCGTGCAGTAGAGCCGATCGGTGGGCGACGGCGCGCCGCCGCGCTGAACGTGACCGAGCGACGTCACCCTCGCCTCGATTCCCGTCAGCCGTTGAAGCTCCCGGGTCAGGCGACTCGCGTGCGGCTCCTGTACGGGCGGGCCCGTCCCCTCCGCATTGCTCGACCTTCCGCCGCCGGCGGCGGTAAGACCGTCTTTCGCTTCGGCGCCTTCGGCAACGGCGATAATAGAGAACCGTTTGCCGTTACGCCGCCGCTCCAGCAGATGTTCGGCAACCACGTCCAGATCAAAGGGCAATTCGGGTATCAGGATAACATCGGCGCCGCCGGCAATGCCGGCGCCCAAAGCGAGCCATCCTGCGTCATGCCCCATGAGCTCGCACACGATAATCCGGTGGTGCGAGGTCGCGGTGGTATGCAGTCGGTCGATGGCCTCCGTCGCGATGTTCATGGCGGTGTCGAATCCGAACGTCACGTCGGTCTCGGCGACGTCGTTGTCGATCGTCTTGGGCAACGTCAGGACATCGACGCCGCCTTTTTCGTGAAGACGCATCGCGTTCTTCTGAGTTCCGCCGCCGCCGAGGCAGACGAGACAATCGATCTGATGTCGGCGAACGTTATCCGCGGCGGCCTGCGTCATATCCATCTTCTCGCCGCCCATCAGCATCTTGTGCGGCTTGTCTCTGCTCGTCCCGAGCAAGGTCCCTCCCAGAGTGAGAATGCCGGACACGCTCGAATCGTTGAGGATGATCGTCCGGTTCTCCACGAGACCGCGAAACCCGTCCTGAAATCCGATTACCTTCATGCCGTATTCGCTCAGCGCCGCTTTCGCGACGCCACGAATCGCCGCGTTCAACCCGGGACAGTCGCCTCCGGCGGTGAGTATACCGATACATTTCGTTTTCGATTTCTTCATAATGCTGCCATTCTAGATCGGAGCTCCGGGGCGATGCAAACGGATCCGGCGGGTCGACGCGAAACCGGTCGGTTTCACGCGCACACCTCGTTTCAAACGAGCGCACACATGCGGTCGAGGTTGCGCTTCCCCTCGTCGACGTCGGCGACCACCTGCTGAAAGATGAACCGTGTTCCCTCGGGAGCGATTCGGAGCACGTGCTCGACGACGTCGACGCTTATCCAGCCGAGTACGAAGACCGGCCCCGTCGGGCCGCCGAGCGTGAGGACCGCCGAATCGAACCCTGTCTCGCCGCTGCCGAGCGGCGGCACACGGTTGAACGCGTAGAAGTGGGGAATCTTCTTGAACGACTCGAATTGATGATCGGCCGCCGCGCAGCAGTGCATGCCGATGCTTCCGAAGCGCTCCGAAAGCGCGATAAGCTCCGGCAGCATGAACTCTTCGAACATCCCGACCCCGACCGCGCCGCACTCGTCGTTCGACGGCCACGGTCCCAGCTCCGGTGGAGACCATACCGTCGGACAGCCGCACAGGCTCATCCGCGGAAACTCGGCGCGAAGCGCGGCGAGGAAGGTTTCCAGTAGACGGGCGCACTTTGCGGCGAGCCGATGCACCGCCGGTTTCTGCCGCGGGTCGGTCATGGCGATGAACAGATCGGTCTTGTTCCAGACCTGCGCCGCGATATCGAATCCGGTCTGCATATCGCACGGTCCCAGCCATGCCTCATCGCCCAGCTCGCGCCGAACAAGCCGCGCCAGCTCGAATACACGATAGAGCCCCGGCGAGGTCCAGATGTCCGGTTCCTCCAGCCGGTCGGCCTCCTCGGCGGTCCGGACGAGCGGAAGCGCGAAAGGGTTGCTGTCTTCGGGAGTAACGACCTCGCACCCGAAAGCCGCGGCGTACAGATGCGTGCCGGTGCTCAGCCGGGCGACCGGAACCGTGTCGTCGCCGAGGGCCTCGGCGCATCGCGCGCGCGCTCGGTAGTTCTCCACCGCCCACCTGACCCACCGCTCGATCGGCGCGCGAGAAACCGAATAATCGCCGTCCGGATGGTCAATCACCCCTTTCAAAGCGGGAACCGACGTGAAAGCGGGGCGAGAGACGGTGTCCGCCCCATACAGACGCCGCAGGAACGTTTCATTCTTGGTCACGAGGTCACATTACCACCTTTGATCGGCCGCCGCAACGACGACCCTGCTGTGGGCACCGCGGTAGAAACCTTGGCCGCAGTTCGGAACCGCCGGTCGGGTTGCGCCGCGCGGAACCTTCCGGCATGATGGGTCTTCACTACCACGCGTTTTCAAACGGAGCGGAAATCATGAAGAAAGCATTGATCGTAAGGGGCGGCTGGGACGGCCACGAACCGAAGCAGATCGGCGATCTTTTCGCCGGACTTCTCGAAGCCGACGGATTCGGGGTGACCGTGTCGGATACCCTCGAACCGTTCGACGACGCCGACGATCTGAAAGAACTCGACCTGATCGTTCCCGTGTGGACGATGGGCGAGCTGTCGAACGAACGGGCCGAAAACGTATCCGAGGCGATAGCGAACGGAACGGGAATGGCGGGCTGTCACGGCGGAATGTGCGACGCCTTTCGCACCAACGTGCTTTGGCAGTTCATAACGGGCGGCAACTGGGTCTCGCACCCGGGAGGCGACGGCGTGGAATACGTAGTGAACATCCTCAACTCGTCCAGTCCACTGACCGAAGGTATCGAGGACTTCACGGTCGCCTCCGAACAGTACTACCTGCACATCGACCCTGCGGTCGAGGTTCTCGCGACGACGAGGTACCCGGTTTTTCGCTGGTATCACTCATCCAACGGGTCGGTAGACATGCCGGTCGTGTGGACGAAGCGATGGGGTCTGGGTCGGATCTACTATACATCGCTCGGCCATCACGCCGACATTATGCAGCTGCCCGGACCGAAAGAACTGATGCGTCGTGGAATGATCTGGGCGGCGGAAGGGAAACGAATCGCGAGAGACTCGGGGCTCGACGCGTCGCTCTACGCCGCCGAAGGTAAGATGTTCTGATCGTTCACCGCCCTAACCTTGCCTCGCCCCCGACTTCGACGCCGCGTCGAGAACTCGTCCGGCCGCCCGAAGCTCGCGCGCTATCATGAGGCATTTTCGTCGCACCCCCCACCGATAGCCGCCGATCTCGCCGGTTTTTCGGACAACGCGATGACACGGTATGAGATAGGCGACCGGATTGCGGCCGACGGCGCCGCCTACGGCCCGCGTCGCGGTCGGCCGTCCGATCCAGGCGGCCAGATCGCCGTAGCAAACGAGACTCCCCGGTGAAACGGTAGTCAAGGCGCGCCACACCTGGAACTGAAAGCACGTACCCCGAACGACAATCGACGGCCGTTCCGGCCCGTCGCCGAAGACCCGCGGGGCCGCTTCGACCACGGCCGCCTTTTCGCACACGAGGCGCGCTTCCGGCCAGTCCGCCCGCAGACGCGCCAGCGACGCGGTCGGATCGGTGGTGTCGGGAAACTCGAGCCTGCAAACACTCTCTTCCGTCAACCCGAGAAAACAGCAGCCGAACGGCGAGTCGATCACATCGTAGCGGATAACGCGCTCCCCGGCGGCGGATCGATGTGGCGGGGCCTTTTCGATCGATGGAATCACGCCGTTCGGTCGACCGCCGCCCGATCGTCGCGAAAATCGCGTCGCGTTGAGTATCGCCTCGACGGTCATCTTCCGTGTCTCCCACCTCACGACTATGGCGCCTCGCGTCGCGTTGCACAACCCGCCCCCTCGTCGCCCGGTGATCGCGCACGCCCTTCCTGAGTGATTTTCCATGTGGGTCGTCAAACCGGGACTGCTCCGCCCTTCTCGTTCTTGTTGACATGCCCGCGGCCGACACATAGCATGGATCGCATTCATGGCACGGGCCCTACGCATCGAGCACCCGGACCCGGAAACGCATCGGGCGGCGCTCTACGACCTCATGGGAAAATCCTTCGGCAACTACTGGGGGAGCTTCGACTACTGCCGAAACGGCTATATCGAAGAGAGCCACTACAACTGGCGCACCTCACGAATCGGGCTTATCGGCGACGAGATAGTTTCGCATTTTGGAGTGTGGGATTATCGAACGCGCGTGGGAGGCGACGCGATCCGCACCGGAGGGATCGGCGCGGTAATGACCGACCGCAGATATCGGAAACGCGGATACATGAGGGAGACCGCCGAAGCCGGCTGCGAGGCCATGGCGGACCAAGGCTACGGGTTGTCGGTGCTGTTCGGAATTCCGGACTTCTATCAGCGGTTCGGGTACGTGCCGGCGTGGGACGCCTCGTCGATAACGGTCGCCGAGCGTGACCTTCCCGCGCCTCAGGCGAAGCTCAAGCTTCGCAAAGTACGGTACGGGCCGGATAACGGATTCGACGAGATCGCCAACCGGTGCAACGCGGGACTGACCGGCACGGCCGTGCGTCCGACCTACCGGCGCAACCGCCGTCCGGATGAATGGTCGTGCTATCGGTGGCGGTCGAGCGGAGAGGCAACGAGCGGCTATGTGATTGTCGCACATCGCGACGGCGGTTGCCTGCTCATCGACTGCGCCGGCGATGCCGATGAAATCTTGGCCGCCTGCGCTCAGCTGGTCAGACGCAACGGTTGTTTCGAATTGATAATCCGCAACCTCCACAGGCGACACACGCTGTTCGACGCGCTCGATTCGATCCGGTATCGTCGCGAAGAGTACCACGATCCGTCGGGCGGAAGCATGATCCGGATCGCGAACCTGCCGGCGTGCCTTGAGAGCATGCAGAAAACGCTGACGCGCCGGCTTCGCGACACGGCGTACTCGAGCTGGACGGGGAGCCTCTTGATACAGAGGGACCGCGAGAGCGTTGTGCTGGAGGTGACTCGTCGCGGAATAACGGTTCGCGACGAAGAGGAGCGCGCGAAATCCCGCGGAACGAAAACGAGAGCGCATCGAGTCCGGGGAGGAGACGAGCTTGCGTTGTTGTTTATCGGCGCCGACGAACCGGAGCGCCTGATAAATCGATGCGGGATGCGAACGTCCGGATCGGCCAAAGCGCTGGTCTGCGCTTTGTTTCCCGAACAGACGCCGTCTCTGGGGTTGTGGGACCACTTTTAGCAGAGCTTTTCTCACTCCGATTTGCCGAATCGGGAAGAGCCGGTCCCGGTTGACCGCGCCGCTCGGCGGAACGATATTCGTAGGCAGTGGCGCTCGAAAAGCTCTCGATCTCCTGGCACACCGATATCGGAGAAATCGCACCGGAAGAATGGAATCGGCTGGCCGACCCGCTTCCCACACCCGTTCTTGACTACGAATGGCTCCGGCGGATGGAGGCCTCGAAGAGCGTCTCACCCCGGTACGGCTGGCTCCCCTGTCATCTAGCCGTCCGAAGAGGCGATACGCTTGTCGCGGCGGCGGCTCTATACGTCAAAGGTCACAGCGAAGGCGAGTTCGTTTGGGACTACGTGTGGGCCGACGTCGCTTCCCAACTCGACATCGCCTACTATCCCAAGTTGATCGGGATGAGCCCGGCGACTCCCGCGGTCGGGTATCGCTTTCTCATTGCCGCCGGCGAAGACGAGGCCGCTATGACCGACTTTATGCTTTGCGCGGTCGACGCGTTCTGCGAAGCCAATCGGCTCTCCGGCGCTCATTTTCTTTTCGTCGATCCGCGATGGGGGCGGTTGCTCCCCGCGTCGGGATACCTCGGCTGGTACCATCAGAGCTACGAATGGAGAAATACGGGGTTCGCGACGTTCGACGACTATCTCGCCTCCTTCCGGAAAAACCAAAGACGAAACATCCGCAGGGAGAGGCGATCTCTTCGCGAGGCGGGTCTCACGATCACTCTCTACACCGGTGACGAGATTCCGGACTTCTTTCCACAGCTCATGTGGCGCTACTACGAACGGACCAACGATCAGTTCGGTCCGTGGGCCGCGAAGTATCTTACGCGCGAGTTCTTCGACGAAAGGCTTCTCGATTTTCGCCGTCGGCTGCTCTTCGTCGCCGCGACGCGCGCGGATGATCCGGATACTCCGATCGCTCTTTCGATGCTTCTCACCAAACGAGATACTCTCATCGGCAGATACTGGGGAACCGACGCGTACGTTGAGAACCTGCACTTCGACGCGTGCTACTACGCGCCGATCGAATGGGCGATAGAGAAAGGAATATCGAGATTCGATCCCGGCGCGGGATCTCCGCATAAGCTGCGTCGTGGATTCATAGCGGTCGGAAACTACAGCTACCACAGATTCAGGAACAAGCGGCTGCAGGAGATCATGGAAACTCACATCGGGCGGATGAACCGGACCGAGCACGAACGGATCGAACGGATGAACGGCACGGTCCCGCTGAAGGAGCTGCCCGCCGACCTCGCGCCGCTCGCCGGTTTTTACTCGATTGTCCGCTGAAGCGCCGGTCGTCAATCCATCTCGAACCCGCCGTCGACGTTGAGCGTCTGGCCGGTGATGTAATCGGCGTCGGCGCTGCACAGGAACGCGACGGCCGCCGCCATGTCTTCCGACGTCCCGGGACGGCGGAGCGGAATTCGGTCGATAAAACCCCGGGAGGCTTCGCCGGGGGCGAGACCGAGGATAGCGGCCTTCTCGCGATCGTTCTGTTCCCACATGGCGGTCATAACGACGCTGGGCGAGACCGCGTTGACGTTTATCCCGTAAGGAGCGAGAGCGAGCGCCGTCGACTGCGTGATGCTGATGATGGCCGCCTTGCTCGCGGCGTAGTGGACCTGCAGCTCGCGGCCGCGGCGACCGGATATGGATGAAAAGTTGACGATCTTTCCGTTACACGCGCCCGAATAGCGCGGTTGGTCGTCGGGAATTCGGTCGATCATGACCCTCGCCGCCGCTTGCGAACAGAAAACCGTGCCTTTCTGGTTGACGTCGATAATCCGGTCCCACTCTTCCTCAGACACATCGAGGAACGGTTTGTTCTGCACGACGCCCGCACAGTTGATGAGAATGTCGATCCTGCCGAAACGGCGGACAACTCCCTCGACCATCGAATCGATCGATCCGACGTTCGACACGTCCGCCGGGAAGGCGGCGGCGTCTCCTCCGAGCTTCGCGATCTCGTCGACCGTTCCTTCGGCCTCCTGCGCCTGCCTGTCGACGACGGCTACGGCGGCGCCCTCGCGGGCGAGACGAAGGGCGCATCCTTTTCCGATCCCGCCGGCGCCGCCCGTTATCACCGCGCATTTTCCCGCAAACCTGCGCGTCATGTTGTGCGTCCTCCGCCGTCGGAGTCGGGCCGATTCACCGGAGAGACCGGGCGTCCGGTCTCGATGACGCTGCGGACGTTCTCCGCGGTCTTTCGCTTCAACTCGACCAGCGACTCTTCGGTATACCAGGCGCAATGATCGGTGAGGACGACGTTTTCCAGCGCAAAAAGCGGGCTGTCGGAGGGTAGCGGTTCGATCTCGTGCACGTCGAGCGCCGCGTATCCGGGGCGCCCGGCGCCCAGAGCGTGAACCAGCGCCTCGGTATCGACGACCCCGCCCCGGGAGGTGTTGATCAGGATCGCGTCGTCTTTCATCGCCGACAACGCCGCCTCGTCTATCATGTGTTTCGTCTCGTCGTTGAGAGGAACATGGAGCGAAATGTAGTCCGCCTGCTCGTAGACCTCCTCATGCGTTGCCGGAATCGCGCCCGAGTCGGTAATACGTGCCCGGTCGATGTACGGATCGCAGACGAGGACCCGCGAAAAAGAGACGCCGGAAAGTTTTCGATGAAAGGTTCCGCCGATCGCGCCGTACCCGATAATCCCGAGCACCTTCCCCATCGTACGCCTGCTCTGCTGACGCCGATAGAGCGCCCACCCGCCTTTTCGCACCTCGCGGTCGCGAAAAGGAATCCGTCGAACGGCGCCGAACAGAAGCGCAACCGCGTGGTCCGACACATCCTCGGTGGCGTAGTCGCAGACGTTTGCCACCCAAATGCCGTGCTCCGAGGCGGCTTCCACGTCGACGGTGTCGTACCCGACGCCGTACCGCGCGATAGCGCGGCACGCCGCGAGCGTCCGAATCAACGCCCGGTCGATCGGATAGAGATTGACGAGAATAGCCTCGCAGTCGGGCGCAAGCGAGGCGATCGCTTCGACCTCTTCGTCCCGGCATCGCTCTATCGAGTACCCCAGCGGTTCGAGCACTTCCGCCTCGGGCTGGTAGGAATCGAAGACCGAATCAATAATCAGTACATACGGTTTACTCATATCAGTGCGCCGCCGCTTCGCGGACAACCTCCCCTGTGTCAGCCGTTTTTCATGATGTCGAAGTAGATGGGAACGGCCGTTTCGAGCTCGTCGATATCGATCCACTCATCCTTCGTATGGCCCTGGTCGATATTACCCGGGCCCAGAACGATACACGAAAGCCCCGCGGCGCACAGATCTCCGGCGTGCGTAGCGTACCGCACCCCTACCGGCTCGTCGGGCACGCCGTACGTCGACAGAGTCGAACGGACGATCTCCAGAAACGATCCGTCGTTGTGCGGCGTCAGGGGCGGAGTTTCGATCGACGGAGTCAACTCGAACTGCACCTGCGGATGCCGCTCGCGATACGAGAGCAGATGGCGTCTGAGCGACGACGCTACGTCCCGGGAAACTTCGCCGGGCACCGTTCTTCGGTCGATCTGCACCTCGCACCGGTCCGGAATGATATTGACCGCCGTTCCGCCGCGGATAACGTTGATGCTGCATTGAGCCTTGCCGGTGAGCGGATGGATCGCGCCGAGAGCCGGAATGTAGGCGCTCTCCAGGTCGAGAATAAGCCGAGCCATGTCGCTTATCGCCGAGCGCCCACGATTCGGATCGGCCGAGTGAGCGGCGACGCCGAGCGTCGCCAGGGTAAACCGCTGGACGCCGTTGTGCGCGACAACGGGTTTCAAGTTCGTCGGCTCGCCGACGACCGCCGCCTTGATTCTCCTCACGAGCGCCGGCAGATGATTTTCGGTAAACTCACGAATGCCCGACATTCCCTGCTCTTCGTCGACCGAATACAAAAGCATCACGTTGTTCGCCGCGGGCGATTCGGCGTAACGGACGAGCGCCGCAAACATCGCCGCGCCCGACCCTTTGGTGTCGCAGGCGCCGCGACCCCACAACTTGCCTTCGCGGATCGATCCGGCGAACGGATCGATCGACATGCCTTCGACCGAAACGGTGTCGAGATGGCTGTCGAACATGATCCACGGCGACGACGGATCGCGCTCGTAGGAAATAAGCAGTTGCGCGCTCTGCCCGGGGACGGGAAGCTTACGGGCGGCAAAACCGTGGTCCAGGGCGAGCCGCTCCAGACGCGAGACAAGACCCGCCTCAGGCGCCTTGCGGCCGCTGATGGCCGAGTTTACGGTATCGTGGGAGACCATCTCGGCGAGCAGCTCGACGACGTTCACAGCGAGCATTCTATCGGATGCGCCTCCTCTTGGCTACGAAGAGCGATTCCCCCGGTGTTGGGTCGTCGCCTCACCCGGCCGACCGATCACCGCCTCGTATTCGCGCTTCAGACGCGCCAAATAGCCGCCGGATCCATGATACGCCGCCACGTCGCCGGGTCGGGGATCGACCGCCTCGGTCCGCGGGAGCACCGACGCGCTGAGCGTCTCCGCGTCTACGCTCCGCTCACCACCGACAGCCCCGGCGACCGCCGCGCCGAGCGCCGCGCCGACCGAGCCGATGGTGATAACCGGACGCCGCCAGATCGCGGCGACCCGCCGGACGATTTCGGGTACGCGCGCGACGCCGCCCGTGAGGTACATCGGCTCGTCCGAATCGCCTGAAAACCCGCGCGAGTAGAGGTAGACGACGCCGAGTCCGCTCTCGATCGCGCCGGGATAATCGCGCGCGAGCGAAGGTTCATCGTAGCCGATTCGAACGGGATCGAACGCGGATGAGACCGGAAACGATTCGGCGTCGGGCTGCCACAGGAACAGATGGGTGCCGGGAGGATCGTGTGCCAGCGTCGCGTCCGACCTCCGATACTCGTCGCGGGGCAATCCGTTAAGCTCGCGAACGCGATCCCACACCAACGAGCCGTTGGTTCGGCAGCCGAACATGAAAGGTCTTCCGAGCCCGTCGTACATCGCGTTCGCGAACCCTTCCTCGTCGACGCACTCTCCGTCGGTGCTCACCATATTTACAAAGCTCGTCCCCAGGCTCAAAAGATCGCCCCCGACCAGTACCTTCGATTGCGGATTGTCGCCCGATCCGGCGCAGACCCTGCAGGCGGGATCGAATCCGTAACGTTCGACGAAGTAGGCGGCGATCGTCCCGACGACCTCGTCGGGCCTCGCAAGCCCGGGAAGCTTCTTCTCAAGCGCACCGGTCCCACCGGGAAGCCCCTCGGCGGCGGCTCGGATAAGCGCCGGCGCCCATTCGCGGGATCGATAATCCATGAGCGAACTGCCGCAGCCGTTTCCGAAATCCCACGGTACACGCGGGTTTCCCGTAAGAAGGCCGGGGATGAAGCTCGAGATGAGTTGTATCGTCTCGGTCGCCCGGTACTCATCGGGGAACTGCCGGCCGACGCGCCTTATCACCGCGCCGGTAAACCGAAGAGGAGAATCGGAACCGGAGAGGCGAATCATCGCCCCTCGTCCCCCGGCGCCGCGACGCAAATCGTCGGCCTGCGAGGCCGTGTTCGACGTCTTCCAGATGGGAGCTGTTCCGTAGGAGAAGCAACCTTCAAGACGCGCCGCGAGCGCCGGCCCGGCCCCGGCGCCCTTCGCTTTGAGACCGGCGATCAACGCCCCGGCGCGCGCCGAAAGGTAGAGATGCCCGTGTTGTTGGCCCGAATCGTTGATGACGGCTATTCCCGACATGTCGACACCGTCACCGTTCATGTCCGAAAAAAGCGCGTCAAGCGAAGCGAGATACATCGCAGGCGGTTGATCCGCCTCTCCGGGCTGTCGCGGCGGAACGACATAGGTAGCAAAATCGATTCCGTAGCGATTGAGCCGTGGATCGCGCGCGTAGTCCAGGCTCTTTTCGTAGACGATCTCTCCCCGCGCAAAATCTACGACCACCGCGGAAAGACTCTGCGTGCTGGAATCGAGCCCCAACGAGAGCGTCGGCCCGGACTTCATGAGAGCTCGCCCGCGATGCGCGCCGGTTCGTCGAGGGTGGGGTCGGTAGGAATCGAAACGACCGGGCCGGCGCCGACGGGAACGACGTCGATCGTGTCCGTTCCCTGCTCGACCCTCGACACTCCCGAATCGAGAACGCCTCCCTGATAGGATAGAACGAAGGTGGCGTAGACGTGGTCGAGCTCCTCCCCCGGCGTTATCTCGACGGTGGTCGGACGCCCGAGAATTTCCGGATTCTCGAGGGAGTAGGCGAGCCCGCCGGCATACGCCCCGATTGCGTTTTCCGCGCCGAGGCAATAAGTATAGTCGGTCCCTCCTGCCCGCGCTCCCCACGGCGAAAAAGCGCGCCCGCCGTACTGCATCCACAAGTCGTTGAAGTCGATCGGAATCTCGCCGGCGGCGACGCACGCCGGTCCGCGAAACACCGACAGATAGATCGCTCCTACCGCGGCATTGACCACCGCAGACCACCCGAGCGGCGCGCCGACGGGCACGGCGCCGGTAACGAAATCGGTATACCCGATCATCCCCGGGACACGGCGCAGATCGACCGTTCCACCCGAAGCGAGCGGCGCGCGCGAAAGATCGTCGAACTCGGCGCCGGCGGCAAGACGAGTCGTCTCGTCGAACTCGGACGGTGACGGCGGTGTGGCGAAACGATCGGCGCTCACGTCGATCATGCACCCGGGCGAGAGAAAAGGGGCCCCTATCGTATTATGCCATCCCAAGTTGAACCGGTAGGGTCGGTCTCCTTCGTTGCGCACCGTGAGATAGACATAGTGCCCGGGTCGCCGAGCAAAAACGAAGTCGTGCTTGGTCACCGCAAGCGGGATCTCGGTCGAGCGAATCGATGAGCACAGATACGCGATGCTTTCGTCGTGGATTCCCCACCGTTCGGCGGTCCAGCTCTCGTTGGCGGTCATCCCGTGCGGAGGAATCTCGACTCCGTAGGCGGTGCAGGGTCCGCCGAAGCTCGGAAAACAGGGGAAATTCCCGGCAAGCTCGTAGAGCAATTCAACCGCCCAGATCTCTCGGTGCGAATCCGGGTCGAACGGCCGGCCGGAGTTGGACCTGAACCAGGGAAGCCAGTGCGTGTTGAACCAGCCGTTCCCGGAAGGAAAGCTCAGCTCGGGCACCATCGCTCCCTTGTCGTCGACGACCACCCGAACAAGATCGCCCTCGAGCGTCGTCGCCGGGCGCCCGCCGAAATCGAAAACTCGTTCCGCTTTCATTCTCCTCTCCTCGCCGTCAGGCTGAGAAAACAATAATCCAACCACCCGGCGGCCTGCAAGAATTCCCGGCGATCATTCGGTGGTCTTGCGTGCAGCCGTCGCCACCCGGCCCGGAAAACAGCATTCTCGCATCGAGCACGCGGCGTGAACCGACCGCGTCCGAATCGTGCGTCGTCCGGACCCGGTGGCCCGCCGACCCGCACATCGGTCGAACCGAATCAACCTCATCGGATTGGTCACGATGTTCACGACGGGGGCTTCCATTTGGCACGTTCGTGCCGTATTCTGAGCCTAACGTTAACACAATTCGAATCTCGTACGGGGCGTGATATCCGGCACGACGTGGGACGGAAATGAAACAGTCGAAGCGGTATCCTGATGCACTCACCGGGTTTTTGTTCATCTCTCCGGCGGCGATTCTGCTGTCGCTTTTCTATGTCTTTCCGATCTTCTTTACATCCTACGTCAGTCTGCACAAATGGCGAATCAAACGTGGACGGTTTCTCGGTCCGGAGAACTATCGCGAGATATTCGGCGGCTTCGCGAACATCGGCTTCTTTGTTCTTGCGCTCGCGGCGATCTACTTCGGCTACCGGATTCTCCGCGCGCGCACGACCTCCGGCGTGAAAAGAACGAACGGTCGGCCGCTGCGCTACGCGACGAAAACCGTAGGAGCGGCGTTGCTCGCGGCGGGGCTCGTCGGTGTCGTGCTGATGCTTCCTGCGATCTGGTCCGAGGGCGACGACGATATGCTCGATTCCCTTCGGGTCACCGTCTGGTATGCCTTCGGTACCGTTCCCGTGCAACTGGTGTTCGGAATGGCGCTTGCGATTCTTCTCGACCAGAAGTTCCGGGCAAAACAGCCCTATCGGGTCGTTTTTCTTCTACCTTACGTCGTCCCGTCGGTCGCCTCGGCGGCCGTGTTCGAGAGGCTCTTCTCTCTTCGCGCCGAGAGCTTCGCCAACCAGCTTATCGGCTTATTCGGCGCCGACCCCCTCGAATGGCTTGCGGAAGTGCGAGGCGTGTTCGAAATGCTGTTCGGCTGGGGCGGCGGAGAGGAAGCATCGGGCATCGTCGCCTCGTATTGGCAAACATGGGCTCAAGGGCCGTCGCTCGCGCTGGTGTCGATCATGTTTTTCAACTACTGGACCTTCGTCGGCTACTACGCGCTCATCTTCTCCAACGGGCTTGCCAACATCCCGCGCCAGTTGTACGAATCGGCCGAAGTAGACGGCGCCAATCGCCGAACGGTCCTCTTTCGCATCATCATCCCGTTGCTCTCTCCTACGACCTATTTCCTGACTCTGTTGGGTATTATCGGAACGTTCAAAGCGTTCAACCACATCTACGTGCTGCGGACCCCCGCCGCGCGCGGCGCGGCCGATCCGATGAGTATCTACATCTTTTTCACCTTCTTCAGAAAGTCACGATTCGGCTACGCGGCCGGGCTCTCGCTTATCCTGTTCATCGTGGTGCTCGCGCTGACGCTGTTTCAGCGAAAGATAATGGAAAAGCGGATCCACTACGGGGAGTAGCGCGGTATGAGTCGAACGGTGATGCAGGCCCGGGTGATCAACAAAGCACTGCTCTACTCGGTTCTCACGATAGGCGCGTTCGTCGCGATCATCCCGTTTTTGTATATGCTCGCCAACTCGCTCAAAACCTACTCGGAGACCGTCACCAGGATCAGCGCGATACCGTTCGACCCGCGGTTCTGGCCGAAGAAGCCGATGTGGGAGAACTACTCGCGCGCGTGGACCACCGGAGGCGGTTTGGGCCGCGCCTTCCTCAACACCGTCGTGATCGCGACGGTGACGGTAACCGGGGTGCTTGCCACATCGTCGTTTGCCGGTTACGCTTTCTCCAAGCTTGCGTTTCCGGCGAAAAATGCGATATTCGCGGTTGTGCTTTCCACGCTGATGATCCCCGAAACCGTGTTGCTGATACCCAACTTTATCGTTGTCGCCTCCTTCGGATGGGTGGATAGACTGCCGGCGCTGACGGTCCCGTTCATGGCGAGCGGCTTCTTCATTTTCCTACTCAGACAGTTTTTCAACCAGGTTCCCACGGCGCTGGTCGAGTCGGCGCGGATCGACGGCGCGAGCCATGTCTATATCCTTGCACGGATCTTCGTTCCGTTGTCGCGGGCGCCGCTGTTTACAACCGGTTTTCTCGCGTTTACCGCCTCGTGGAACGCGCTGCAGTGGCCGCTCGTCGTTACGCAGACCCCGAAGTGGCGCCCGATATCGGTGGGTTTGACGAAGTTCATTACCGAAGCGGGTCCGGAAACACACCTGCGCATGGCGGGAGCGATGATTGCGTTGCTTCCGGTGGTGGCCGTTTACATCGTCGCGCAGCGACAGATCACCGAAGCCATTGCGCGTACCGGCCTTAAAGGGTAGATAGACCAAGGAGATATGTTTTGGTGGCAAACGGGCGACGGGCCCGTTCACATACTACAGGTCCCACATAGGAGGAGGACATGAAACGTGTTTTGAAACTGCTTCTCGCAACACTCTTTCTCGTTTCCGCGGCGGGCGTTTTCGCCGCGGGAACCGAAGAATCGTCGGCCGGCGCGTCGTCGCTTGCGAACGTCGATCCGACGGGCGCCACGGTCAACTACTGGTTCCAGCACTCGGGTTCGCGGGAAGAGGCGCTTCAGGAGCTGATAAGCGAGTTCAACGAGACCAACGAGTGGAATATCACCGTGGTCGGCGAGTATCAAGGCGGGTACTCGGATATCTACAACAAGATGATCACCGCCATCTCGGGCAACGCGATGCCCCAGCTCGTGGTCGCGTATCAGAACCAGGCCGCCGGGTATCAGGTCTCCGGCGCGCTCGTCGATCTCGAACCGTACGTCACCGACCCGAAATGGGGGCTGGGCGACGAGATTGACGATTTCTTCGAAGGTTTCATCAACCAGGACAAGAACCGGCAGTTCGGCGGGCAGCGTCTCGGCTTTCCTCCCAACCGATCGGTCGAGGTGCTCTACTACAATCTGACGTGGCTCAAAAAGCTCGGCTACGACCGGCCGCCTGAAACGTGGGACGAGTTCTACGAAATGTGCAAGGCGGCGACGGACGCCGACAACAACAAGTTTGGATACGCGATCCGTACCGACGCTTCGAACGTCTACGCGCAAATCATCAGTCGAGGCGGCGAGATCCAGGCCGAGTCGGGGTACAACTACGACACCCCGGAAATGAAGGCGTCGATGGAGCTGATGAAGCGGATCTACGACGACGGATACGGCATCAAGATCGCCGAGCGATACGGCGATCAGACCGACTTCGCCAACCGCAAGGTTCTCTTTACGATGGGATCCACCTCCGGTCTTCCCTACTACCGCAGGGCGATCGAAGGAAGCGAGCAGGGTCCGTTCGAATGGAGCGTCGCGCCGATCCCGCACACCACCGAAACTCCGGTGATGGACATCTACGGCGCATCACTCAGCGTTCCGAAATCGACCCCCGAACAGCAACTTGCCGCGTGGCTCTTTATCAAGTGGATGAGCGAACCCGAGCAGCAGGCTCGATGGGTGCGCGCCTCCAACTACTTTCCAGTCCGCAAATCGACCGCGGCCGAGCTCGACGACTACTTCGCCAAAAACCCGCAGTATGAAGAAGCCTTCAAGATTCTAACGACGAGCATCACCAAGGCCGAACCGCCTTTCGCCGGTTACGACGAAGTGCGCGACGCCGCCTCCGCGGCGTTTAACGCCATTCTTGACGGCGCCGATATCGATGAGACCATCGCCGACCTCAACGAAGAGGCCAACGAGATTCATCGGGAGGCGTCGCCCTGATCGATCGTTTTGTCGATTCAGGAACGGGCGGGAGCGATCCCGCCTGTTTTTTTTCACTTTCGACGCGGCCCGGAGGAGCAAGTCGACTGTAATCCACGGAGGAACGGTGAATACCCGCGATTCACGCCGCAGACTTGGCGGCTGGTTGGAAGAGGGGACGCTTCTCAGGTCCGAAGGCGCGACAAGCGTGTCCCTCGCCCGCGCGATCGCTTCGCTGTGCGGCGTCCCGCTTCCGACACCGATCGACGAATCGGTTCGACGTTTGATCGAGTTGATCGGCCGTCATGATCACTACCTGTTCGTCGTCGTCGACGGGTTGGGCATGAACCAGCATCGTCACTTTCCCGCCGGAGGTTTTTTCAGCTCGCATTCGGCCGGATCGATCCGCAGCGTTTTCCCGTCCACGACGGCGGCCGCGCTCACCTCGCTCTACTCGGGCGAGTGGCCGGCGAACCACGGAATCACCGGGTGGTTCACCCATCTGCCCGACCACGGCAGGACGATCATACCGCTGCGGGCGGTCGACAGGTTCTCCAAACAATCACTCGCCGAACTCTCGATAGATCTGTCGGAAGTGATTCACGCGACGAGTCTGCTTCCGACGTTCCGCAAGTCGTGCCGGTCTTTTACCTTTCGCAAGTTCACAACCGGTCCGTTCGCCGAATGGGCGAACGGCGCCACCCCGGTCGAAGGTTTTCGCAGCCTTGCGCACTCGGGAAGACGGATCAGACGACGCCTCCGCAAGCTCGGCGAACCGTCGTTCAGTTACTTCTATTACTCGCAGATCGACCACCTCAGCCACGTGCACGGGTGGGACGCGCGCGAGGTCGTCCGCGAAATCACTCATGTGGATCGCCTGCTCGACCGTCTACGCTCCTCGCTGCCTTCCGAGGTCCGGATGATAGTGACCGCCGACCACGGCCACATCAACGTACCGAAATCGCGTCATCACCTCCTCCACCCGGGGGATCCGATTCTCGATCTTCTCCAATGCCCGCCCTCCGGGGAGGCGAGAGTACCGCTCTTTCACGTTCGATCGGGCGAAGAGCAACGCTTCCCGGCCGCTTTCAGCGAACGGTTCGACGCCGACTTCACACTGCTCACCCCCGACGATGCCGAGGCGCTCAGACTCTACGGCCCCGGCCCGCTCCGCGAGGTAACTCGCGAGCGCATCGGCACCTATCTCGCCGTATCACCGGCCGCCGACGCGATCGAATACGTGGATGAAGCCGGAGGTCCCGGCACAGGTCATATCGGGATGCACGGTGGAATGAGCGGTGACGAGGTCGCGATTCCGCTCTTCCTCGCGTAGTTCCGTGCGCGGCTACTCGTCGCCGAAAGCGAAAAGGGCATGTATCGGATCGTGATCGCTTTGACGCACGCCGTAGAGGTACTCGGCGTACCGATGCACGATATCCACCTCCGGCCGGCTCGACTCGAAAAACGAATCGGAGACCAGTATGTGGTCGAGAGCCTGCGAGTTCCCTTTGTAGACGTAGGTGTAGCGTTCGCCCTCGGGCAACAGCTCAACCGCGAGATTCCTGAGGCCGGTCTTTTCGAGCTCCACCAGAGGCGAGGAAAACCAGAAATCGTTGAAGTCCCCCGCGACGATGAGCGCGGCGGCGGGATCGATCCGGAGGAGTCGGCGCACAAACTCGATGATCGATTCAACCTGTCGACGCCGCCTCGTTTCGGAACCGAGAACGGGCGGTTGGCTTCGCCCGAAGAGTTGGCCGTCGCCGCCTTTTGAAGTGAGATGGACCCCGATGAGGTAGATGCTCCGATCTCCGAACAGAAAATGCGCAACGAGAGGCTTTCTTGATCCGACAAAAGCCGTATTCCGGGGATCGATCCGCCCGGGATTCGGAGTCAGCGCAACCCCGTATTCCTCCGACGGCGACGCCTCGACGTCGCGGTTCGGATCGTCGTCGCGAACGCCCGGCGCCGGCGTCACGCGCGCCGGATTGTAGAGAAACCCCACGCGGATGTTCCCGCCCGGCTCGCCGCCGTCGCGGTCGTCTTCCGGCGCGATGTCGATGTAGGCGTAGTCGGGACCGCCGTGGCCGCGTATCGCGTCGGTAAGACGCGACACGGTGTACGTTGCATCCACCAGGTCGCCGTCCCTTGCACCGTCTCCGTCCTGCACTTCGCTCAACACGACGATGTCCGGGCTCTTGAGCGCCACGGAGATGGTGCCCGCGATCTCTTCAAACCGCTCCTGCGGGTCGTCTCCCGCAAGATTGAATACGTTGAACGTGGCGATCGACAGGCGATCGTCTCGGGGGACAAGATCGGTCGTCTCGCGCGGAAGGTTTGCCGGAATCACCGACGGCACCGTGTGGATGGGGAGAATTTTGTAGGAGTAGTAGGAGTAATCCATCACGCCGGTAATCGGACCCGAGAATCTGTCGCCGACGACCATGGAGAATCCCGGCGGCTGTTCGGCGATGCTGGGATTCTCGATGACGTCGACCATGATCCGTTCGGGATTAAAATCGCCCGGCCGTACCACCAGTCCACCGCGCCCGGTCATAAGCCCCGCGTGTGCGCCGTCGTCGCCGACCACATGAATCTCGCCGTAGCGTGTGTGGATCGTCCCGACCGCTCGTATGTTTTCGATGCGGACAAGCATCCCTTCCAGACTTTCGTAGAAGTCGATTCCGTCGTTTTCCGGGTCGAAGAAACTGCGCTCCGTGTCTCCCCCGGCCTCACCGCCCGAATCGTCCGTGTAGACTTCCGACGGCGGAATTCGTCCTTTCTCGCCGATGACCACGGGCTCGGGAAGCGCAAATCCCGATCCGATCACCGTAATATCGGGCAGCTTGAGCCGGGTCACCGGAAGCATCCCCGACGCCACGCCGTTCTGGTAGTACTCTTCGACCCTGACGTCGTCGAGCACCACGAGATCGCCGACCGACACGTCCCGCACCTTTCGAGTTTTGACGTAGATGCCTTCGGAGGTCGCCGGCGACTCGTCGGGAAGCGGGCTTTGCATATAGAAACCCCGCGACGGAACGACGGCGGTGACGATTCCGGGTACGCGATCGACACGCTCGCGATCGAACGCGGAACGGTGCGATGCGCCCTGGATCTCGGAAATGAGCGTAAGACCGTCGATCGTGCGCGCGAGCGCCGCCGCCTCGTCGAGGGGGCGGCGCTGGGCGGGAAGTACGCAAGGCAAAAGCAGTAGTGCGGTAATGACAAACGCGCGCATCGCGCCGACGTTTCGCATCGAATTCCCCCTTTCCGAATCGTCTCCTCGGCCGGTGAAACCGACTCCCGTCCGGGGCCTACGGTTTTTGAACCGACCGTCGAGACATGATATACTCCGGCGACAAGAGCAGACAAGCGCGGATATCCTCGCCATGCTCGCAAACGACACGCATAAGGAGCTATTGAATATCATGGCCACCGATCTGAAACTCGCGATTATCGGGCTCGACACGAGTCACGCCGTTCACTTTCCCGAACGACTCCAATCCCCGGAAACGCCGGAAGCGCAACGAGTCTCCGGGATGAGGGCGATTACCTGTCTTAAGTTCCCGACTCCCTTCACCAGCGATGAAGTCCTTGCCGAGCGGACGCAAAAGCTCGAATCATGGGGAGTAACCGTTACCGAGCGCTTCGACGAAGCGATCGCCGACGTCGACGCGGTTCTGATCGAGATCAACGATCCCGCGTATCACCTGGAATACTTCGAGAAGTGCGCCGAACTGGGGAAACCGATATTCCTCGATAAGCCGTTTGCGGATACCGCCGCCAACGCGGAGCGGATTATCGAGATCGCCGAAAAGAAGGGTATCCGGT
This sequence comes from Spirochaetota bacterium, assembly GCA_024275515.1. Classification (GTDB taxonomy): domain Bacteria; phylum Spirochaetota; class Spirochaetia; order ARS1246; family ARS1246; genus JAJRYZ01. Next base: position 38,975 of record JAJRYZ010000244.1, on the reverse strand, counting down.
TTTTTACCGCCTCGTCGCTCAGATTCGTCTCCGAGCTGGAGGACGCCTGTTCGGCGGTCGGTGATGCGACGCTCGCGACCGTGTACGGTCCGCTCGGGAAGGCGGCCGCCGGTAGTTCGATCGTCTGGTACGGCGTCCATGCGTTCGAAATGCTCGAGCGAGCGATGGGAGTCGGGGCCGCGAAAGTCACTGCGGTCACGGATCCGAAAGGCGTCGTCGCGGTCGTCGAGTACAAGGACGGAAGACGCGGCGTGGTCGAGTTGACCGAGGGCGACTATCACTACGGCGGTCTCGTTCGCTCGAAAGACCTAACAAAGCCCTATATCGTCGATATGGGCAACGCTTACAGCGGCCTTCTCAAGCAGATCGTCTCTTTTCTCCGTGACGGCGCGGCGCCGGTACCGATTGAAGAGTCGCTCGAAATCATGCGGCTTCTCGACGCAACCGAACGTTCCGTTCAAAACGGCTCGCCGACAACGCTGTAGCGGATCGACCGATAATACCGTGACATCGTGAGCGCGGCTCCCTGCGGCCCGGGATCGTCGCGGGCCGCGTGCGCGGCGGGCGGTTTATCGGATTTCGAGAATCTTCGCCGATTCTTTCTCGCTGTCGCACCCGTCGCACGTAAAGAACGGTTCGTCGGAAGCTTGAAACTCGCGGATTCGCGCGATTTTCTCTTCACGCGAGAGCCCGGCGAGTCGGGCGTCGTCGGCGTTGAGCGTTTCCTTGAACCCGCAGATCGGGCAGTAGACTTCGATCGGTTTCGATTCGTCGGTCATGCGTCGAATCGTATCCGCATTTCGATGCATGCGCAATTCCCGCGCCGGCGGGGAAGATACCGCGGTCTCTATCGGGCGGCGCTCGCGTAGGCGCTCTGCGCCTTCGCCGTCTCGATGAACGCGAGCATATTCTCAAGCGGAACATCGCCTTCCACATCGTGCGCCGGCGCCAGGATGTACCCGCCGGCGGCGCCGAGATCAAGCAGACGCTCGGTCTCGCGCCGCACCTCCTCGGGCCGTCCGTAGGGCAGCAGCCGCTGGGTCGACAGTCCGCCGTGGAAAGAAAGCCGGGAACGATAGGCGGGGAGCAACCGGTGGACGTCCATTACCTCCGGCTGAAACGGATTGAAACAGTCGAGTCCGATCTTCACCAGATCATCGAAAAGCTCGTCGACATCGCCGCAGGAATGGATCATCACGTGTTTCCCCGCGGCTTTCACCCGGCCGTACATCCGTGACAGGATCGGAAGGATACGGCGGCGCCACAGTTCCGGCCCCATGATCAACCCTCGCTGTTGTCCCCAGTCGTCGCCGAAGTAGACCGCGTCGATATCGTATTCGAGAGCGCGATCCACCTGCGCGATGTTGTATTCGGCGACGGCATTGAACAGCTCGCCGACGAAATCGGGGTGTTCGATAAAATCGATCAGCAGATTCTCCATCCCCCGCAGTGTCCACGCACGTTCGAACAGCGAGAATCCGATCGAATAGACGCTAAAACGATCCGGCCGGTTCGCGATTCTATCGGGTATATCGCAGAAGAACCGATCATCGTGCGGGTCAGGAAACTCGTATCCGTCGAGCGTCGGTCGCGAAAGAACAACTCCTTCGACGGTCCCGATATCCTTGTCGATCTCGCGGTTCCATACCACACCGAACACGTCGCGAACGCGGTCGTTCCCGAGAGGTTCGAAAAACCCGATGTCGTTTCCAAGGGTAAGAATGTGATTCTGCAACAGATCGTCGAGTTCTTCCTCGCCCCCCGCGTAGCGAATCAACTTTTTCCGCGCCTCCACCGTAAACCCAAACGACCACGGCACATAGGGCGGTCGCTTGTGGTCGAGAACCGCGCGTACGACTTCACGTTTCGTCATTGGCGGCGCCTCGTATTCTCCATCGGTTCTTCCGAATCCGGATCATCTCAGATCAACCCAGAACGGGCTCAGCCACGCGCAATGTCCGTCGGCCTGCCTGATTCGCACGTAGTACCACGCATCCTCAAGCGGTCTCCCGGGACGATCATCCGCCCACTCGACGTCGAAATCGAGGGAACCGCGGAGAAGATCGAAGTTTTTGAGTACATAGCCGAGATGTACGATCTGAACGTGCGTCAACTCCGTGGTTCCACGGACCTTGATCCTGAATACGCGTTCCTCGCCGGGGGACTGCAAAAGTTCCGAGCCCATCGGCGATCCGTTCAAGGTTACATCCGCGACGATTCTCGCGCCGCTGGTCGCGTAGCAGCGACGCCGGAACATGGCGTCGAAAAGCGCCGCGGTATCGAGAATTTCCGCCTGTATCGCCGTAATCCCGGAGTAATCGGCGCCCCAGCGCGTCGGCCATCCGCAATGATTGTCGGTACCTGCAACGAATCCCATGCGGTACCCGCGTGTCAAGGCCGTTCGGGCGCTTCCGCCGAGCCCTCCGTCATAGGTGCGCCACACATCATCGGCAACTTCCGTTTCGAAGGCTCCCCGCGATTGCACCATCTCGAAAAGCCGTACGGTTACACGGTCCGGCGGGAGCGGATAGTGCATCGCGCACCAGAACGGCCGCCCGTCGTCGTGAACCACGTGCTCCCGAACGAAGGAGTCCATGTTCGCGTGGTGCGGTACGATCACGCTCTTCCCCGCAACGCACAGTCTTGCGAGGGAGGCGAAATCGTAACGATCGGGTTCCTTCGACCACGCCGGGGCGAGATTCTTCTCGAATCGACCGACGATCGAGAGGAAAGTGTCGAAACTGTCCGCGTAGAGATTAGTGTGGCCGTACCTTCTCGACAATTCGGCGGCCGGAACGGTCACGAATCGTCCGGGCTCATCGAACGACCGACAGATTTCGGCTTGTCTGTTCGGATCGATACCGCCGTATCGCCCGTTCGGTCCCATGTGGTCGGCAGGGCCGGCAAAATCGAGTCCAAGCTCGTCCCTGGCGGCGGTCAGCGCGTCTCTCATCGGTCGTTGTCCGTCGCCGGAAAAATCGGTGTGCCAGTGAAACTCGCCGAACCAGATGGGGGTTCCGTCGAGCGCTTGGGGCTTCGCGTTGGAAAGGGCGGATCGGCCGTGTGCGCTTATGCGAATGCGCTCGCCGGTTGCGCGCCATTGCAGCGATGCGTCGGCGGAGGGGAGTGAACTCCGATCGTCCGCGTCGAGGTCGACTTCGACGGTATGCGCAGCCTCGACGGGGTTGCCGAACGCGTCGAAACCGGTCACGAGCACTCTGCCGCCGGGCTTGAGATAGGATTCGATCCGATCCACCGGCCCCGCGACGAAGAAAAGCGACGCCGGCTCGGCGACCGACGTTCCGCTTTCGCTTCGAACCGATTCCACAGCGTCGAACAGCATCTTCCACGTCAATCCCGAATAACGAACCTGAATGATCCCTGCGCCGGACGAGCTTCTCCCCGGCGAACGGTACCGGCTCTCGACAATTACCTCGATCCCGGCGTCGAGACGGCGAGGAGCTTCGACGACCGCCATCGACTTGGTACGAATGTACCACATCCAATCGGTCTCCATCTCCTCGCGCCGGTAGCGATGAACGATCGCGAGCTCGGTATCGGGCGAATCGGCAAGGTAGACACGAGAAATCTCGACGGAGCTCAACATCGACACACCGTTCGCGCGCAATCGGAGCAGCGCTCCGGCTTCGAGCGGCGACGCCGTCCGAAACCTGATGTCGGGGAAGTTTCGTTCGGTAACGGCTATTCGCACCGGATCATCGGGCATGGCATCCCTCCAACTGGCGTTTATTGCTTGAGTGAACATTCTTTCACGACGGGCACTCCCGCACAAGTCGAGCGGTCAAAAGGACGCCGAGGCGAATACGCGGCAAAAGTCGAACCGGCGGACGTCACCGGCTGTGGGTCGACATCCCGGAAGCCTGTCACGGGGATGTGTTGTCTCGGTGATGCGACGGCGCGGGCAGGTTTCCCGAAGTGGGTTTCGCGTGAGACGACCTAAAGGTTTTGCACATCCTTCTGGTAATCGCGATCCGACGATGATCCTTAAAAAAAAAGGAGAAGGTTCCGACAACTTTTGTTCGCTTTTCCTAATTATTGTCCGGTTCACGGCGGAAATACAAGGTGCTACAATCAACGACGTACAAACACGCCAGGCAGCTTTGCGAGGACAAGATGGCAGACCTCATCGACACAACTTCGACGCTTACCGGTGAAGCGGTACGGATCGAGAAAATACGAAAAAAAAGACTCAAATGGCGGGATATTTCGGTCAATTGGGAACTCTATCTGTTCGTGCTCATGCCGATCGCGTGGCTTCTGATCTTTATGTACTACCCGATGTACGGGAATATTATCGCGTTCAAGCGATTCATACCTGCGAGAGGTATTCTGGGAAGTCCCTGGATCGGGTTCACCAACTTTACCCGTTTCTTCCGGTCGTACAAGTTTGCTCAGATATTCTGGAACACCTTTATCATTAACGTTTACGGAGTCGTTGCCGCATTCCCCATACCAATAATACTTGCGCTGTTGATCCACTATTGCCCGTTTCCGAGGTACAAGAGAGTTGTGCAGATGGTGACCTACGCGCCTCACTTTATCTCGATGGTGGTCATGGTCGGGATCATCTTCAAGTTGTTGGGCCCTCGAATCGGCCTCGTGAATACGGCGCTCAGAACCTTGGGGTTTCGGGAGGTCGACTTCCTCGGCGCCGCGAGTATGTTCCGGCACGTATTTGTCTGGACCGGCATCTGGCAGACGATGGGATGGGGCACAATCATCTACCTCGCGGCGCTTGCGGGGGTGGATCCCGAGCTCCACGAATCGGCCAAAGTTGACGGAGCGAACATCTGGCAGAGGATGCGGCACATCGATTTGCCCGGAATCGCGCCCACGGTCATCATCCTGCTCATCCTCAGAATCGGGCGTATGCTCTTCGTCGGCTTTGAAAAGGTCTTTCTCATGCAGAACAACCTGAACATCAAAACATCCGAAGTCATTCAAACCTACGTGTACAAAGTCGGGTTGGCGGCGGCGAATCCCAACTTCTCCTACGCGGCCGCGATCGGGTTGTTCAACAATATCATCAGTTTCATTCTACTCATCATGGTAAACCGACTGGCGAGAAAACTCACGGAGACGAGCCTGTGGTAACGACGGAACAAAGAAGGGCGCAGGCACAACAAAGAAAGGCACAACGAATTAGTGGACGCGGCGTCAGAAGCTCCGGAGAGGACAGGCTTTTCTACATATTGGACATCGTGCTGCTGTCCGGAATCTTCTTGCTCGTGCTCTACCCGCTCATTTTCATTCTAAGCGCGTCGTTGAGCAACGCTCAACAACTCGTCATGGGGAGAGTATGGCTCTGGCCGGTAAAGCCGTCTCTTGAGGGATATAAGGCCGTCTTCCAGCACGACGCCGTCTGGGTTGGTTACGGCAACACCGTTTTCTACACATTTTTCGGTACCATCCTCAATGTCGTCATGACGATGATGGTCGCATATCCGCTTTCGCGGCGGGATTTCGTCGGTCGAAACATCATCATGTTCCTTTTCACTTTTACGATGTTCTTCAACGGCGGACTCATACCGACTTACCTGCTTATCAAAAGCCTCGGACTCATAGACACGCGGGCGGTCATGATTATCCCGTGGGCCATCGGTGTCTGGAACGTAATCATTACACGAACGTTTCTGCAAGCCAATATTCCTCTTGAACTCTACGATTCGGCGCGCGTCGACGGCGCATCGAATACTCGAATGTTCCTCATGATAGTCGTTCCATTATCCGGCCCGATCATCGCGGTAATCACGCTGTTCTACGCCGTCGGCCACTGGAACCAGTTCTTCAACGCGTTAATCTACTTGCGAACCAAATCACTCCAGCCGCTGCAACTGGTCTTGAGGGAGATACTCATTCAAAACTCACCGGTTCTCATGGACGAGATGATGGCGGGCATGACGCAAGAACAGCTCGACCTTATGATGCAACGCGAGTACCTCCAGCAACTTCTACAGTACGCGCTGATAATCGTTGCGACTCTGCCGGTTCTCGCGATGTATCCGTTCGTACAGCGGTATTTCGTTCGCGGCATAATGATCGGCGCGATAAAAGGATAGAAACGGCAATCTGCAGTAGTAGGCAATCCGGGCGTTGCCCGGTCAAAAAAGAATCCGAAAGGAGAGTATGTATGAAGAAGTTATTGTTCTTCATGGTCGTCCTGGGCGTCTCAGCCGGTGTGGTATTCGGCGGAGGGCAGGGCGAAGGAGCTGCCAAAGACGAGTATGAGTTGAATACACCGGGCAGTTGGCCGGTAATACTCGGGCCCGAACCGTACGAGTTCGAGGCCGTTGGCATCTACAGCGCCACCGAGTCTTCGGGGAATCACCAGGATGCGAAGTTAACGTCGTATCTCGAAGATATCACCAACGTTCGCATTATCTGGAAGGAAGTCATCGAATCGTCCGTGTTCGCCGAACGGCAGAACTTGATGCTCGCTTCCGGCGATCTTCCCGACGTGATCATGTCGGCGTGGGGCATGGATGCTCAACAGGCCTATACCTACGGTCTGAACGGCACGCTTATCGCGCTCAATGACCTCATCGACACAAAGATGCCGGATTTGAAAAAAGAGCTCGCCGCGTATCCACAATACTTGGCCCAACTCACAAGCCCCGACGGGAACATCTACGCCCTCCCCGACCTCGAAGCCGGTTGTTTCCACTGTTCTTACTCGGGTAAGTTCTTTATCTACAAGCCGTGGGTCGAGACTTTGGGAAAGAAATGGCCCCCGGAGACGACCGATGAGCTGTACGATCTATTCGTAGCCATGCGTGACGGCGACCCGAACGGAAACGGCCAGAAGGACGAGATTCCGTTGATGGGTTCGGCTCAGGGCGGATGGAACACCAACCCGATGATTTTTCTCATGAATTCGTTCGTCTACTTCGACAACGGGAATTTCCTCAGACGTGACGGCGGGAAAATCAGCTTCGTCGCAAATACGCCCGAGTATCGCGAAGGCCTCACGTACCTCAACAAGCTCGTCGACGAAGGCCTTCTCGCTCCCGAAACCTTCGTCCAGCACAACGACCAGCTTCGCGCGCTCGTCGAACATCCCGACGCTCCGAAAGTCGGTGCGGTGCCCGCCGGCTGGTACGGAGTATTCAGCATCAACGGCGGCGGCACCGGTCGGTTTGCCGACTATTGGCCCATCGCTCCGCTCAAAGGCCCCAACGGCGTGCAGTTCGCGCGCTACAATCCGCCGGCGGTTCGATTTCACACCAAGATTACCAGCGCCGCCGACAGGCCCGACATCATCGCTCAGTGGGCGAACTGGTTCTACCAGGATAAGTTCGTCCATGGCCCTCTCTCGTGGGACTTCCTCCAGGAAGGCGTGGATTGGCGGTACCTGACCGAAGAGGAGAAGAAGCTCGGGCTCGTCAGCCGGGACGGACATCCTGCCGAGACACTTCCTATCGTTACAAAGACCTATGGGCTCGGAGCGGACAAGAGAGACGACGGATGGACGAGAGCTGCGCCCAGGTGGACACCGTACAACATCGGCGGTCTTCCGCTCGAGTGGAAGAACGACCGGTCGAAGCAGGAGTACTGGCTCATGATCTGGACCCGCGACTTGATGCAGCCGTACGGCGGCGAACACTACATCCCGCCGAACCTTGTCTTCGACGAAGCGATCATGGATGAAATGACCGACCTGAGAGAGGCTATTTCTTCAGGGACCGGTGTTGTCATGAACTGGTCGACCGAGTTCATCGTCGGAACCCGCGACATCACCGACGACGGCGACTGGGACGCATACCTGCGCGAGCTCAAGCGAGCCGGCGTCGATCGGTACGTCGAGCTCTGGCAGAAGACGATCACCAACGCCGGCTACTAGGCGTTGAGTTGATCCGGCTCGAAGTCTGAAAATCGCTGCCCGACACCTCGGCCGTGAACGAGCGGCCGGGAGTTGCCGGGCAGTTCTCTTTTACGGCAAAAAACGAATGAGTTTGTTACAGCGAGCGGTGGACCGGGGCGGCTCTTCGGAAAGGGTTGCGCAACGGGAGTATTTCCGCAGAATCAGGCGAAAGCGAATCCGGGCGAACTGGGATATGTATCTGCTCTGCGTCGCGCCGGTGCTGCTCATCCTCGTTTTCCAGTACATCCCCATGTACGGAAACATCATAGCGTTCAAACGACTCCTGCCGGGATTGGGAATCTGGGGAAGCGAATGGATAGGGTTCGACAACTTTACGCGTTTCTTGAATTCGTACAAATTTGCGTGGATTCTAAAAAACACTTTTGTTTTGAACGTGTATTCACTTCTCGCGGGATTTCCTATCCCGATAATCCTCGCACTCCTCATTCACTACTGCCCGTTCCCGATCTACAGAAAATCCGTTCAGATGACGACTTATATACCTCATTTTATTTCAACAGTCGTCATGGTCGGAATCATCTATAAAATGTTTACTCCTCGATACGGTATTATCAGCACCGTCCTGTCGACTATTGGTTTTGAAAAACAACCCGCTTTCCTTGCAAGTGTCGCGTGGTTTCCCCATGTGTACGTCTGGACCGGCATTTGGCAGAACATGGGCTGGGGAACGATAATATATCTTGCCGCGCTTTCGGCGGTCGACGATTCGCTTCACGACTCCGCGTTGGTGGACGGGGCGAGCATCTGGCGACGGATGTGGCATATCGACATACAGACGATCCTCCCGATCATCGTGATACTGCTGATACTACGTTCGGGAAGCATGCTTCAAATCGGGTTTGAAAAGATCTTTCTGCTGCAGAACAACCTCAACATCCGCGCATCGGAAGTAATCTCGACCTACGTCTACAAGATCGGTATCGTCGCTTCCTACCCAAACTACTCCTACGCTACGGCAATCGGGTTGTTCCAGAACGGAATCAGCTTTGTCCTTCTCGTGCTGGTCAACCGAATCGCGCGCAAGCTCGGAGACACGAGTCTCTGGTAGAACGGGCGCTTTATCTCGCACACCCGACCGTTTCTGTGATAGAGTAGTCCTCGTGATCGTTCCCCGGACACGCGGCGCGCGTGGAGCGGACAAGCGCCTCGCTATTCTGTGGAAATTCCTGCTGGCCTATCTGGTCATTCTGTTGACTCCTCTCATCGTCGGAGGCGTGTTCTACGGCTTGCAGATTCGGAACATCGAAGCGGATATTCGCGCGACGAACACCGACAATCTCGCGCTGAACAAGGCGGTAGTCGAGTCGGCGATACGCGATATTTCGACGATGATTACCGCGATTCGCGCAGAAAACGGACTTAACGACCTGCTGTTCCTGAAAGGACCCGTTACTCCGCCGATGATGCTTGAGATTGGACGCGCGCGTTTGAATAGTTTGTTGACCGCCGCGGAGAACCCTTATCTCATCGATATCGTCGTCTACCTACGCGAAATCGACACGATTCTCACGACGAGAGACGTATTTTTCTCCCCCGAGCTTTTCTATCAAAGTTATCTGCGCGAGGTCGGTGTTCCGTACGATAAGTGGAAAGCCGATCTGGCCGGAACGCGTTACGTCCATCGCACCGCGAGTTTCAAACGGATCGTCTACCGTGGCGCTCTTCACGACGTCATCGAAATACGCGCTTCGCTTCCCTTTACGCCGCGCATCAAAGGGAGGGGCGTCCTCGCGGCCTACATAGACAGAAACGCAATCGAGACGCTCATGCGCGAACGGCTGCTCCCGGGCAAGGGATGCGCCTACATCGACATGGAGGACGGCAGGTCGTTCGTCGATATCTCCTATCGGGACGACGGCTCGGTTCCGCGGTTCGAGATTCCGGAGGAGCCGAGCGGAATTCTATTCCGCACCGTCGACGACGAAGACTACGCGGTCTCCTACATCCGAAGTGAATACAACGGCTGGCTCTACGTTTCCGCCGTCCCGAAGGCGCTCTTCCTGCGCCAGTCCAAACGAATCGAAACGATCTTCGTCGCGTTGGCTCTGCTCATCGTCGTCGTGGGCATTCCGATAGCGGTGTTTACCGCCTACCGGTTCTCCAAACCGCTCATCCGTGTTTCGGAAATCCTCAAGGACGGCGTTGTGCTGTCGGAATCCAACCGCGAGAATAGCCTCGGGTTCATCTCCGACTCGGTCTCCGAGCTGATCAAGCGCAATTCGAGCCTGAAGGTCCTGCTGGAGGAACAGAGACCGTACGTCAAACAGGTCGTCATCGACAGGCTCTTTCGAGGAGACTTCGTGTCGGAAGAGGAAATTACCGCGTTCCTCGATCACTTCGAAGTCGATATTCGCGGCGGCTGCTACGGAGTGGCGTGCGTCCTCATCGACGGATACTACGACGAGGTCGACTCGGAAATTCTCAAAGAGTTTATCATCAAAAACACTCTGATTCGCAAGCAACTGACCGACGTGCTCGCAGAGCGCGCGCTGGTCCATGAAGTAAGCCTGAACCGGATAGGCGTCGTGCTGGTTCTCGATCGGAACAACGGAACGAAAAGCGCCGAGGAAGCGTTCGACACGAGGATGCGCAACGTGACCGCGCATCTTTCGGCGCTGCGGGATGTTCGATGCATGGTGGCGGTCGGCGCGATCGTGACCTCGCTTCTCGACGTTCCTCCCGCGCTCGATGCGGCAATCAGACGGCTCGACTCCGCTCCGGCGATTCCCGGAGGAAACGGATCGGCGAAACCGTCCGAGCTCTATTACTATCCCCCCGAGATCGAGCTGCGGATTATCGCGTTTACCACCACCGGCCGCGCCGATGAACTACTACCCCTCATCGAGACGATCCGGCGGGAGAACTTCTCCGGCAGGTGTCTGACGGTGCGTATGCTCAAGACTCTCGCCAAGGAAATTGAAGGGACGCGGCTGAAAATCCACAACCGGCTGGTGCAAACTCCACAGCGGCGACGAGTCGCCGGCGGCGCATCGCACGCGTCTCTCCGAGAAGAGATCGATGCTCAGCTTAACGGTTTCGTCGAGATCGCCAAGTCGATCGGGCGGAACGGGGGACGAAGCCACCGATTCAAGAAACCGATCGCCGACTATGTTCAAACCCACTATATGGACCCCGGGATGAGCCTCAAGCACCTCGCTCTCGAGTTCAAGCTCTCGGAAGTCTATCTGTCGAAGTTGTGGCGCGAACTGTTCGGCACCAATTTCTTCTCCTATATTGAAGAGCTTCGGATGGATCGTGCCTCCACGCTATTGAGATCGGGAAAACTTACCGTCGACGAGATCGCCCACACGGTGGGGTACCACAGCGCGCATGCGTTTCGTCGGGCCTTCAAGCGGGCGAGAGGCGTTTCTCCGTCGTACTACCGATAGTCGAGTCGGTGCGACCGACTCCGAACGGTCTGGCGCCTTCTTCCATATTCCGATATAATTTGTCTACCATCCCGTAGAACGATGGAGACGCTATGAGCGACGAAGCGATCATCTACGTCTCGCCACGAGGCGACGACGGCAATACCGGGCGAACCGCCGACAACTCCGCCGGCGATGGACCTCTTCGAACGATCAAGGCGGCGCAGCGCGTCGCTCGATCGATCCGACGAAAAACGAACGAACCCAAGACGATCCGAATCGTGCTTCGGGAAGGGACCTACTCTCTCGACGGGACCCTTCATCTGGCCGAGGCTGACTTCGGCGCTCCCGAGAAGTTCGACTGGCACACGACGGTCGAGCCGGTACATCCGGTCGTCTACGAATCCTATCCGCGTGAACGCGCGGTCTTGAGCGGCGGACGGAGAATCGACGGGTTTCGGGAGACCACGGTCAACGGCGTGAACGCTTGGGTCGCCGAGGTTCCCGGAGTGCGATCGGGAGGATGGAGCTTTTCCCAAATCTGGGTAAACGGCGAGCGACGCTTTCGCCCGATACTTCCGAAGTCGGGCGAATACCTTATCGAGACGCTCTACGACGCCGAGTGGGAGGGCGCCTGGTCGCAAACGGTCGGGAAAGGGACCGATCGCTTCGGATACGCAATGGGCGACATCGACCCGAAGTGGCGCAACCTGAAGGATGTTGAAATCGTTATCCTTTCCCTGTGGCGTTCGATGCGGGCCCGGGTCGATCGGGTCGATCCGGCCGAACGTATCGTTTACATCGACCGGAACTCCGGTATGCGACTTTCCTACGATTTCGGTCGAACCGGAGCGGCCTACAACGTCGAGAACGTTTTCGAGGCGCTCGATTCGCCCGGCGAGTGGTACCTGGACAGGACCGACGGACTGCTCTACTACGTGCCGATGCCCGGAGAAACGATCGGGGCGGTCGAAGTGGTGGCGCCGTATCTTGAGACTCTCATTGAGATTCGCGGCGGTCGGCTCGAACGCGGCGTCGAATCGAAGCAGTTGAACACGCATCCGATACTCACATTGAGAAACCTCGTGTTTAGCCACGTCGAGTGGCAAACGCCGCAGGACGTTGCGGCGATCCGCCAGTCGGCCCCGATCGTTCCCGGGGCGGTCTCGATGAAGCAGGCGCATTACGTTTCGATCGAAGGATGCACCGTCGAGCACGTCGGAACCTACGCGATCGCGTTGGAGGACGACTGCACCGACGTTCGCATAGTCGGGTGCACTTTGCGCGACCTCGGCGCCGGCGGTATCAAGATCTGGCACGGGTGCGGGCGAAACGTCGTATCCGACTGCGATATCGGCGACGGCGGACATCTCTTTCCGCCGGCCGCCGGCGTGCTTATCGGCGACGCGCCGTCGAATATCGTCCTCCACAACGATATCCACGACTTCTACTACACGGGAGTTTCGATCGGTTGGAACTGGGGATACGAGGAGAATCGTGCCGGCGGGAACGTCGTCGAATGGAATCACATCCATCATCTCGGAAAGGGAAAGCTCTCCGACATGGGCGGCATCTATACGCTGGGCATGCAGCCGGGAACCCGGCTCAGGTACAACCTGATCCATGACATTCGGTCGCGGACCTACGGCGGCTGGGCGATCTATCCGGACGAGGGCTCGAGTCGGCTGCTGATCGAATACAACTGTTGCTACGACACCAAGTGCGCGCCGTTTCATCAGCACTTCGGGCTGGAAAACATCGTTCGCAACAACATCTTCGCCTTCGGCGTCGAGGCGCAGATAGAACGCGGACGGGCCGAAAGTCATCGATCGTTCCTCTTCGAACAAAACATCGTGATTTATTCCGAGGGCGCGCTGCTTAAGGCGGGCGCTCGCGGGAAGCCGTGGACTCCCGAAACTGCGCTGTTTCTGCGCAATTGCTATTTTCACACGTCGGGCGGGTCGGTTGAGTTCGACGGAATGAGCTTCGAGGAGTGGCAAAGGAGCGGTCAGGACGCCGGGAGCATTGTCGCCGACCCGAAATGTCGCGACCTTTCCGGCCGCGATTTTACGATTGCCGGCGACTCCCCGGCAATAGCCCTCGGTTTCGTTCCGTTCGACCTTTCGAATGCCGGCCCGCGCGTTCCGACCGGAAGCAAAAAGGAGGTATTATGAGCTCACGAGCAATCAACGTACTGCACATCCTCTCCGATCAGCACAACGCCAAAGTCGTCGGACACAAGAATCATCCCGACGTGCGGACGCCGAACCTCGACCGACTCGCCTCGGAGGGGGTGAGATTCGACAACGCGATTACGCAGAATCCGATTTGCACGCCGAGCCGGATGAGTTGGCTTTCGGGACAGTACTGTCATAATCACGGGTACTACGGGCTAAGCGGGGCGAATCCTCGCGGACTGCCGACTATCTTCGATCATTTCGGCCGCGGCGGTTACCTGACCGGAGCGATAGGAAAAATTCACTGTCCGGAGTATTGGGTCGAGGACTCGGTCGATCTTTTTCGGGAGACCTGCGGAACGAGCATAGGCGGACGGTGCGCGGAATACGCCGAGTATCTCGCCGACCGCGGACTCACCGACCTCGAGGACCACGGGGCGATGCAGGAGTTCGGCAAACGGGGAGGTCAAACCGTCGAGGGACGACCCAGCAAGGTTTCCTACGAGGACGGACAGGAAGGATGGATCGTCCGGCGTGGGATGCGGTTCATGCGCGAAGCGATGAGCGAGTCCCGTCCTTTCTTTCTGCACGTGAGTCTTCCGAAACCGCACCAGTGCTATACGCCGGCCGAGCGGTTCTGGGACCTGTACGATGAGTCGAAACTGACGCTTCCGCCCAACTCGGATTACGACATGGTGGGAAAGGCGCCGCACCTGCAACGGACCGCGGAGCACTGGCGGAGCAGCGAGTGGCAGCTATTCGAACCAAAGACCTTCGAAGCCGGACGACTGCGAAAGCTGCACGGGTATCTCGGAAACGTCACTCATGTAGATCACGCGGTGGGCGAGCTTCTCGACTTCCTCGAAGAGGAAGACCTCGCGGAGAATACGATCGTCGTCTATTCGAGCGACCACGGGGACTACGCGTGCGAACACGGCATTATGGAAAAGGCGCCGGGAATCTGTTCCGACGCGATCACCCGGGTCCCGGCGATTTGGAGATGGCCGGGTCGGTTCGCGGAAGGACACGTTGCCCGGGAGGTCGTCGAAAGCATCGATTTTTCCCAAACGATATGCGCGCTTACCGGATTGCCTCTCATGGAGACCTCCGACGGCGTCGACATCTCGGCGATGCTCGAAGGCAATCCGGGCGATCCGGATCGCGTCGGATTGACCGAGTTCGCCTGGAGCCGAAGTCTTCGCTGGGATAAGTACCGTTTCGTCTTCTATCCGAAGCGGATGTTCGCCGACGACTACCCGGACGGATTCTGCGAACTCTACGACCTGGAGGCCGATCCGTGGGAGATGAATAATCTCGCGCTCGACGGAAGGAACGACGGACTCGTAAACGAGCTTCGCGCACGGTTGCTCGACAGAATCGTCGCGACGACGCGCCCGGCGACGGTGCTCGGGCTACCGGAGACCGTCGGGCCGCAACGGATAACGCGGTATCACAATACGTATAACTACGATCTTAAGGTGAACCCCGATCGGTTCGATGAAATACGGACCAAAAGTTATCTGTAGGACGATCGGACGCACATTTCGCCATCGAGGAGCACGCGTATGAAGTACGAAGAGTTTGGGCCGGAAGACCTTTTCGTGTCGTCCGCCGGCGGCGACGAATGGTCGGGAAGGCTGCCCGAACCGAACGCGGAAGGCACGGACGGCCCCTTCGCGACCATCGAGGGAGCGCGCGATGAGATACGTCGCAGGAAGAGCTTCGTTTTCAGCAAGCAGGCGTCGCGCCTTTCGGCGGCGCTTCGGGGACCGATAAACGTCTGGATTCGCGGCGGGGTCTACCGCGTTTCCGGGCCCATCCGTTTCGACGACCGCGACTCGGCGCCCGTCCGCTACCGCGCCTACCCCGGAGAAAAACCCGTCATCGACGGGTCGATCGAAATCACCGGCTGGCACGCGGCGAGCTATCGGGGGAGAGAGTGCTGGGCGGCCGATGTCCCCGACGCGCGCGACAAGGGCTGGAGTTTTCGAGAATTGTTCGTTAACGGAGAGCGGCGAACCCGGCCGAGGTTCCCCAAGCACGGGCTGTTTCGCATGGAGTCGGTTCCGGGGCTTCCCTCCAGGGGGAGTTGGCACACGGGGAGAGACTACACGAAGTTCATCGCACGGCCGGGCGATCTTCGGCCGTTCGACAATCTCGAAGACATCGAGGTCGTTTACGTTCATTTCTGGATCGAGGAGCGCTCCGGAATCGTCTCCTACGACGAGAAGACCCGCGAAGTCGTTATGGCGCGGCCGAGCACGGCGCCGCTCTTCGCGGCGCACGGAGAGGGTCTCGCCGACTACTATCTCGACAACGTCTCCGAGGCGTTTTCCGAGCCGGGAGAGTGGTATCTCGATCGCGATACGGGAACCGTGTACTACATTCCGCATCCGGGAGAAGAACTCGGCGCGGTCGAAATCACGGCGCCGCGGGCGCTCCAACTCCTCGTACTGCAGGGTAGCCCGGACGAGAACCGGTTCGTCGAGTTCCTGCAATTCGAGAACCTGACCTTTCAGCACACCGACTGGAGACATCCCGACGCCTCCGACGGCGCAGTCTTCGTCGGCCCGTCGGGAGACCCGACCGCGTTCGAATCGCGACGGAACCGCAGAGGAAACAGAGCCGCGTGCAATCAGGCGGCGGCGGACGTTCCGGGGGTGGTGTTCATGGAAGCCGCGCGACACTGCCGCTTCACCGGATGTACGGTGCAAAACGTCGGATGGTACGGATTCGAGATTGCCGACGCGTCGCGTGCGATCGCGATTACGCGGTGCACGATTCGTCAAACGGGCGCCGGCGGAATCAGGGCAAACGGAGCGTCGGCCTATGACCCCGTGCACAGAAGGACCGGCGACCATGCGTTTACCGATAACGAGATTTCCGCGGGCGGCCGCGTGTTTCATTCGGCGGTCGGGATACTCGTTATGCACGCGTTCAACAACGAAATCTCGCACAACCATATCTGGGACTACTACTATACCGGCGTTTCGGCCGGATGGGTGTGGGGATACATGGAGAGCGTATCGCGGGACAACAGAATCGACTACAACCACATCCATCGAATCGGACAGGGGTTGCTTTCGGACATGGGCGGCATTTACACGCTGGGTGTGCAGCCGGGGACGACGATCCGGGGAAACCATATACACGACATAACCAAGGCGCACTACGGCGGGTGGTGCATCTACCCGGATGAAGGATCGAGCCACATGGTGATCGAAGGCAACCTGTGCCACGACACCAACGACGCGGTATTCAACCAGCACTACGGCAGGGACAACATCGTGCGGAACAATATCTTCGCGTTCGCCGATTCGGCGGTGCTCTCGCACGGAAGGGCCGAATACGAGCATTGCTCGATCAGATTCGAACGCAATATCCTCGTCTCCAACGGCGAGGCGCTGTTCCGGGTCGGATACCGGGGAAGTCTCGACAGGCCGAATCACACGAGCGATCTGAATCTCATCTGGGACGTGTCGGGGAACCCGGTGAAATGCATCGAGCGCGATTCGGAGACAACGATGGATCTTGCCGGATGGCAAGCGGTCGGCAACGACCGCCACTCGGTGTTCGCCGACCCCAAGTTCGCCGACGTCTACGCACGGGACTTCACGCTCGCTGCGGACTCGCCGGCCTTCGAGATCGGTTTCGTTCCGATCGACCCCTCGGCCGCCGGAGTGAGGTGAGCCTGTACTCGATAACGACTATGTCGTAGATGTCGAGCGCATCGATATTCGGCCTATCGTCCCGCGAGAATTCGACTACCGGTCTGATGCGCTCTCACGTAGTCCCAATCTATTTCCACACCCAAACCGGGTCCGTCGGGAACGGGCACCGAACCGTCGGCGTCGATCGCGTCAAGCGCGTCGGAGTAGTCGGTATACACCGGCGGCGCCGACTCGGGCGCCTTCGGATGGACCAGTCCGAGTTCGTAGTAATTGGCGTTACGGACCGCAGCCAGACAGTGCCGCTGCGCCGGTCCCGGAGCGTGGAATTCCACATCCAGACCGAATCCCTCGGCGGCATGCGCCACCTTCATCGCGCCGGTTATCCCCATATCGAGGGTGGGATTCACCCGCACGTAGTCGGTCGCTCCCGCCACAATCATGTCGACTTTGGGCTCGAGACTCCGGATATGCTCCCCCATTAGGATCGGCGTGTCGATCATTTCCCGCAGCCGTTTCTGCGCGAAATGAGACAGGCCCGAATCTTTGAACGGATCCTCGTACCAGAAATACCGAGCCTCGTCGCACGCCCGGCCGACCCGCAGAGCGTCGGCGAAGGTTTCGTATTCGCAGGCCGGGTCGAGCATCAAGTCCATTTCTTTGCCGACGGCCTCGCGGACGGCGAGAACGTTTCGGACTTCGCGGGCTATTGGCGCGTGGCTCCACCCGTGAATCTTGAACGCCCGGTATCCCATGTCGCGGCAGGTAACGGCGAAGTCGGCAAACTCCTCCGGCGAACCGAGGCCTCCGTTCTCATCGCCGTGATAAGTGGAAGCGTAGGCCGGAATGCGTTCACGGTAGCCGCCGAGGAGTTCCCAAATCGGAGCGTCGTAGAGCCTTCCCGCGATGTCCCACAGAGCGATATCGACGAGACCGACGCTCGTCCGATCGAGTTTTCTGAGCGCGCGTTTCAGATCGTTATGGATCAACTCACGTTCGAGTGGATTCCGTCCGACCAGATACTCGGCATACATCTCCATTTGCGCATAGTCGCCTTTCGACCCGCCGATGAACGTGCCGGTAATTCCGGCAGACGTCCGCACCTGAAGGATATGGCCCGACATTTCCTGCCGTTCTCCGGGTGTGTAGACGAGGTTGAAACCGTTGTAGTAATCGTCCTTCGCGATCGCTTCAAGTACCCACGTGAACTGGGTAACTTCGATGCCCGTAATGTGGAGCTTTCTTCCCATTGTTTTCCTCACTGCTGCTGAACGAACGCGCGGAATCCGGCGTCTTCTATCAACATATGCTGCACCAACCAGTTCTTCAGGAACGCGAGCTGTTGAACCTCGACCCGATCGCTTTCATTCCCGATCCTCTCGACAAAACGCGCGAGGCGATCGAACGCCTCCTCGTGCGCCGCTCGGTGCGAGTCGAGCTCCGGATAGCCGATCGATTGGAGCGCTTCCTCCTCGGTGATGAAATGGTGCTTTATCCGCTCCCGCAAAAGATCTAGGACCGGTCGAATCTTTTCGGAAACGGCGCCGCGTTCGGCCTCCGCGTACACGCTTTTCACCGTTTCGAAGAGCCCCCGATGCTGTTCGTCGATTACGCCGTTGTCGAGACGGTATTCGTCGTGCCACACCAGCCCGACGAACGTGGTCAGCTTCCGAATGCGTCGATTGAACAGCTCGAGCAGCTTCCATCGGACAATCGGAATGCTCTCGATTGAATCGGCCGGAATCGTGAACCCGGATGTTTTGGACGCGGTCACCGCCGAAATGACCTTCGAATCGCCCATAAGCATGCACGCCTCGCCGCACACGTCACCCTCGCCGAGCAACTCGAACTCGCGGTCGTCCGCGTACAAGCGCACCGACCAGGCGGTAATGAGAAAGATGCAACCGGCAACCTCCTCGGCGATGACGGCGCCCGCGTCGAGGTCGACCTTCACCATCGTCTGAGCGATCGCGTAGAGCGTCTGGTACGAGACCGCCTCGTCGAACAATCGGTTTGATCGGAGAAACTCGATCCGTTCGTGGACGCTAAGCATCGACTCGTACAAGTCGTTTCGGCGAATAAAATCGGCGAAATGGCGCAGGGGAATCCGAAGCGCTTTGACGTAGCTCGACGTGCGGTAGGTCATCGCGCTCATGTCTCCTTCGAGGCCCGCAGTTTCTCCGACGAGCGAACCGGCGGTCATCCGCACCGACAGCCCGGATTTTACATCGAGCGCCTCCACCACTCCGCGAATGACCAAATAGACCGAATCGCACTTATCCCCCTTGCGGATCATGATCGTTCCCGCGTTGAACTCCTGAATTGGATAGTTGGTCAGCGCGGCCAGTTCGTGGGCGGGCGCTTGCGCATAGTAGGAGTGCAGGTACTCGAACGCCTCGTCGACAATCGTGTCGCGAACCGACGGGATGAGTACGTCCTGTGTGCCGAACGACGCGTTTGATCCGATTTCACGCTGCGCCTCGGTGAGTGGACGCTCCACGTGGGCCAGCAGGATCTTTGCCGAACGATCGTTCTCGAAGTCTTCGGCGTCGCCGTGGATCAACCCGCCGCCGATGTCTATCTTCTTCAGATCCGCAGGGATTAGGTACGACGACCGCGTACGTTCGAACGACTCATGGTCGAGCCCGCTGCGTTCGGGATCGTCGGTGACCATATTCATCAACACCGAACAACTCGCGATATCGGCGAGATGGGCGTACGATCGATAGCCGTCGCGCCAACGGACCCTGAACCGAAAGATGTTCGTCTCCACGGGGTGAGGCGAATAGACCGGCATCACCTCCAGACCGTCGATATCGTTCCACTTCTCAGCCGCCAGGTCGCGCACGTCGAAGTATTTGTCGAAACTCGACTCGTCGATCGACATGAGGGCCGACAGTTTCTTCGTGACCGAAGTCCGTACGAGCGGCGTGGTGTAGTACGTGAGGCGATGATCGGATCGGAGCAGAGCCGCGAGACCGGCGAAGTGGTCGTCGTGAGCGTGAGTGTGAAAAATACCGTCTATCTCGTTGATGCTTATTCCGAGCGCCATGAGACTGTTCATGACCTTCGGACCGGCGTCGATCAAATAGAACCGATCTTGATAGGTCAACAGGCTCGCCATGCAGGGACGGTTCACGTCCCACCCGTCGCCTTCTCCGATATGGACCACCGAAAAGTACTCTTTGTCGATTCGGTGATCGCCCAGCCGGTAGGAAGACTCGTATTCCTCCTGTGGAGTCAGATTCAGATCGATTTCGACGTGTTGTCCCTTCCATATGATTTCGTAGCGGTTTACTCCAAAGCGATGAAGAAACACATTCTCGAACAACGGAACCACGTCGCGATCGACGATCCGCAAGTCGATAAGCTCTTCGGTGGTTCGGATCGAGTCGAAGGCGAACCGCCGCTTCAGCCGCATCATTTCGGCCGCTCGCCGGCGGTCCACTCCCGCGCCTTCGATCTCCTTCTCCGAAATCAGGCCGTAGTTCCCCCGATAGATATAGCGGCTCTGCGCACGGAGGACCTCCTCGAGCCCGATAAGAATGGGTTTCGCTCCGGTATTGTTGGGGTGATTCGGCAGAAGCATCCCCTGCCGATAGAGCATCTGCAGCACCGGAAACTCGGCGAGGTTTGCAATCTGGCCGTTCTGGATCATGACGTCGGAGAGGAGAATCGCGTTCGGACCCGTTTCGAAAGTGACCCCACCTCTTTCGGCGTTGATAATAAGTCCCCGCTTGATCAACAGCTTCACCACGTCGGCCGGACAGCCGCAGAGGATCCGAAGGTCGGCCTCGGGAATTTCGACCCAGTAGACGCCGTTCGCGACTTTGATTTTCCGTATCGCTCGCGGTTGCCCATGTCCGGATGATGATTCCCGTCGCGAACGATCGAGTCGCCGTTCGTAGGCGTCGATGAGCTTTCTCAGCTCGTCGCGTAGCTCCTCGCGGGTCGCGCGGGAGTTGCCGACCACGCGCTTCGCGTGTTCGATTCCCTCTCGCTTTTTCGCCACAGTATGCTCCCTATCGGACCGCTTCGAATCGACCCGCACGCCGTCGGGCAGCGTGGGACGCTCGGGCGGCCCCGGTTCTTCCGACGGTACGGGTAATGCTCCATTGTAGGCCGAAATCAGGGGACCGTGCAATTTCCGGCGAGCGGGGCGGCAAAGTATCTGATATGATTCTTACCGTGCACAACCGTTACCCGCGTCACGACCTGCAGGTGCATACCGTGTGGTCGGACGGTTACCACAGCGTCGCCGACCAGGTCTATCTCGTCCGGTCGCTTTCCCTCGATGCGCTTGCGATTACCGACCATGTGTTCCCCGATTCTCGTCTTGCGACCCGCCGTGTCGTCGGCGCAGGCGGTGAATACCCGGCCCTTCTCAGTCGGCGCCGAGCGCGTTGATCCGCTCGCGGTAGGGGGGCAATACCTCGGCGAATACCTCAACGACGCGATCGATCTCTTCGTTCGTGTGCTGTATCGAGTACCCGTGGTGGATGGGACCACCTCCGTAGTCGTGAAAATAGACTCCTAGCTCAAGACAGTCGCGCCAGATTTCTATCATAAGCGCCTTGTCATGAACCAGAACGTCCGAATAGTTGCGAGGCGGAGTCCTCCGTCCGAGCACGACGCCAAACCTCGCGCCGTGGCGCGGTACGATCATGTTAAGATCATTCTCTTCAATGATCCGATCGACCCCTGAATGAAACCGCGCTTCGATGCTCGCAAGACGCCGGTAGAAGCCGGGATTCTCTATCTGTTCGATAAACGCGAGCCCACAAAGGACCGGCACGAGGTGCGCGTTGAAGGTGCCGCTGTGCTGGACCGGACCGAGCGGCTTGTACCGCGACATGATCTCGCTTCGCCCGCAAAAGGCCGACAGCGGCAGCCCCCCGCCGAGTGATTTACCGATCGTCGCCACGTCGGGAACGACGCCGAAATCCTCCTGAGCGCCTCCGGGCGACTTCTTGAACGCCGACTGGATCTCGTCGAAGAAAAGCACCATCCCTTCCCGCTCGGTGAGGGCGCGGGCCAGTTCGAGGTACCCGGGATCGGGCGTAATGCACCCGCTGTTGTAGTTTACCGGCTCCAGTATCAGCGTCCCCGCGTCTCCGCGGTGCTTTCGGATCGCCCGTTCAAGCGCGTCGGGATCGTTGAAGGGGATGGGGATGATCATGTTCCGCAACGTTTCGGGGATTCCGGCCGATTCGACGTACGGCCTCGTCGCGTTTCTATCGAGATATTCTTTCGGCGGGTGCCCTCCGATGTATATCATTTCGTGATAGCCGTGGAAGTGTCCTTCAACTCTGATGATCTTGTCTCTTCCCGAGAACTCCCGACACGCCCGAATCATGTGCAGCGTCGCTTCGCTTCCCGACGAGCAGAACCGAATCATTTCGGCGCAAGGGATCTTCCGGCAGACCTTTCGGGCCAGTTCCTCGTGAAACGGCGTCTCGAAAACTCCGGCGAATCCCAGCTCGGCCGCATGATGAACCGCTTCGACGATCGCCGGGTGGCCGTGACCGAGCAGCGCCGCCCCGTGCGCGGTGCACATGTCGATATATCCGTTGCCGTCGAGATCATAGACGGTGGCGCCCTCGCTGCGCGACACGTAGAACGGCACCCCGAGCGCGCCGTGAACGCGCACCGAAGAGTTTACGCCTCCGGGCATCGTGGCGCCGGCGGCTTTGAGCTGTCGCGTATTTCGCGCCGTGACTATTTCGAGATTGATTCGTTCGGGTCGGCTCACCATTACCCTCCGTTTTTCAACGCTCGATGCGCACCATCCATTCGGCCACGCCAGCCGCGTGACGCGATTTGAGTGCGCGAAGATCCCCGTCCGCGTGCCGCTCACCGGGAATCTCGAAATTGAGTAACCCGTCGTACTTCACTCTGCGCAGGGCCGCGACGACGGCCGCCCACTCGATCGATCCGTTCCCGGGAGTCAGATGTTGATCACCGCTGCCGTCGTTATCCGATACGTGCGTGGCAATCAGCAACGGCCCGATCTCGCCGATCATTTTCGCGATGTCGAGCCCCATGACCCGCGCGTGAGAGGTATCGAGAGTGAGGCCCAAACTCGCCCGCCCGATTCGATCGACGAGATCAAGCATCTCGTACGCCGTTGCGGCGCCGCGACGCATCAGGTTCTCAAGCGCAATCCGTACGCCCAGCGACTCGGCGCGGTCGGCAAGCCGATTGAACGAATCGACGTTGAGGCGTTCGGTAAGATCGCGCTCCTCCCGTGTTTCGTCGGACCGCCGCCCGCCGGGATGAATGACCACGACACGGACGCCGAGCGCGGCGCAGATTTCGATATGTCGCTTGAGTCGATTGACGTCGCCGGCGCGCTTGTCGGGGTCGGGATCGGCGACGTTCGCCTGCAAATAGCCGTGGGCCTGCGGCGCCGCCCCGTCGGCAAGCTCCTCTTGAGCCGCGGCCGTCGGTCGGACCGGATCGTCGGCGTTTTCGATTGCGACGAGATGTTCGGTGGATATTTCGAAAGATCGCCACCCGTGGTTGCGAAGCGTTCGAATCGCCTCGTGCAGCGGCGCTTCAACATACATTCCGGTCCAGATCGCGGGTTTCACCGGTTCGCTCCGTCGATACAGATACAGCAGACTATACGACCTGTGTCGATACTCATCAAGGTTGCCTCGCGCGCACCCGGGAGTTCGTCCGGACTCGTTGTTTCCGGAGTTCGGCACATGGTAACATATTCCGGCCGCGGCTCTGCGGACGACTTCGATGTCGCGTGGAGGACCTTATGAGTCGAAGTACTCTTGTAGCCTACCATACAAGGAACGGTTCCACCGCACAGGCGCCGGAAGCGATTGCGTCCCGGCGCCGAGAGCGCGGATGCGTAACGGAGCTTCGTCGCGCTCCCGAGGTCGGCGATTTGTCGGCGGTCGACGCCGTCGGCGGCGGCGCCGACCCGCCCAAAAAGCGTCCGCGGCGCGACGTCCGCAACTGGGAGGCAATCCGCGCCCGGGCCGATGAAATCGCGCGCCTCTTTGGAATCCGACGATTCAATTATCCCGATACCGCCAGCTTCACCGCCATCTCTATCGCCTCGATCATGCTATCCGGATTGGCCCGGCCTTCTCCCGCTTTCCCAAAAGCCACGCCGTGATCCACCGATGTTCGAATGATGGGAAGGCCGAGTGTAACGTTCACGCCGGACATGGAAAACCACGTGTCGGTCGTGCGGTCGTAACTGAACCCGGAGAGCTTGGTCGGGATATGGCCTTGATCGTGGTACATCACCACGACGACGTCGTATTGACCGCCCTTCATTTTCGGAAAAACCGTGTCCGGCGGAATCGGTCCGTCCACGTTCATTCCGCGCCGACGGGCCTCTTCGACTGCGGGAATGATCTCGTCGAGCTCCTCGGATCCAAAGAGTCCGCCCTCCCCCGCGTGTGGATTGAGGCCCGCGACTGCGATTCTCGGCGTATCGACGCCGACTTTGCTCAGCACCTCGGCGGCAAGGCCGATAACCGCGAGAATCCTCGACTTCTTTGCCCGTTCGATCGCCTCCCTGAGTGAAACGTGGGTCGACACGTGTACGACGCGGAAACTCCCCTCGGCAAGCATCATGGCGTAGTCTTTCGCACCGGTCAGCTCCGCGTAGATCTCCGTGTGCCCCGCATGACGGATCCCCGCCGCCTGAATGGCCTCCTTGTGGATAGGGCCGGTGACCGTCGCCTCAATCTCGCCGTCCACGGCGAGTCGTATAGTCTTTTCAATGTAGTCGTAGGAAGCCTGCCCGCACATCGCATCGACTCTTTTGTGTTCGAATGTATTCATATCGACATTATGCATATCGAGAACATCGATTGTCCCGAACTCGTATGTGCCGTCGGCCGGCGCGTCTACCGCCCTTGTTTCGACGCTCAACCCCGAAAACCGCGCCGCCTCGGCGACCACCCGAACGTCACCGACGACAAGCGGTCTGCTTATTTCGTAGACGCGCTTTCGGCTCAGCGCCTTGGCGGTAATCTCCGGTCCGATACCGGCCGGATCGCCGACGCTTATTCCGAGAAGCGGTCTGCGTGCGCTCAAAGCGATCTCCTTTTTTCCGGTTGCCGCGATACTATCAAACACCGCTTACGGCGGCGGTGTTGTCCACACCAAGCCGCCAATGAATCCCGTCCGTGGCGATTCGCCGAATCCGCCCGCGATATCACAGGAGCGGCATGAGAAAGGCGGGACGTCGGTCCAGATTCAGAACCGCCGCGCTCGGCGCCGCTTGCGCGTTCATGGCCCCGAATGATCGTCGGCGACGGAACCTCGATCATCCGCCGACCGAAGTCTCCCGATCCAGCACCGGCAACACGATCGTCACGGACGTGCCCGATTCGGGTTCGCTGTCGATTGCGATGCCGTACTTCTCGCCGTAAAAGGTCTGAATGCGCCTGTGAATGTTGACCAACCCCAGGCCGCGCCTGTCCGATCGGCCGTGGTCGGGAGTGGTATGTCCACGCAAAAGTTGCTCCCGCAGCGATTCCAGATGCGCCTGGTCCATACCCTGACCGTTGTCGTAGACGACCGCGACGATCGTGTCTCGCACCCGCGAACATCTGACACTGAGCAGGCCGGTCCGACGTTTTTCCAGCCCGTGAAAGACCGCGTTCTCGACGATCGGCTGAATTATCATCTTGATTACAACCGCATTTCGCGCTTCGGCGTCCGCCTCGATATCGAAGGAATAACGGTCACCGAAACGCAGTCGAATGATCTGAGAGTATTCACGCACGATCGCGAGCTCCCGATGCAGTGGAACCTGGAAATCGGTACTCAGACAGTACCGCAATATGTCGGCGAGACCCGTCGATATCTGCACGATTTCCGACGAGCCGTAGTCGATCCCGATGCTCCGCAAACACTCCAAGGTGTTGTACATGAAGTGTGGATTGATCTGCGATTGCAGCGCCAACAGCTCGGCGTCCTTGCTGTGGAGTTCGAGATCGCTCATGCGCTGCCGCTCGAAAATGCTCCGCGCGGTCATATCGTGAATTTTGTCGAGCATGGAATTGATGCTGTCGGTGATGTAGCCGATCTCGTTCTTCGGTATTCCCTCGACGCGAAGCCGCCTATCGCTCCCGTCGAACGACTCGAGCTGCGCGACGAGTCGTTCGATAGGCACGCTGAAGGCGTGGTTGAGCCGGTTCCCCATAAGGAAGAAAACCGCGAGCAGTATTCCCACGAGTGACGGGGAGAGTACGAGAAAGCCGACCTGCCGTCGGTAGATGTCGAGTTTCGGGATAAAACTTATCAGCGTCCCCTTCAAGCCCGGCAGGTCCTGCTCGTTTTTCACGAAGCGGGCGGGATGGCGAAACAACTCTTCGAGACCGAGAGTGGAATCCGGTCGCGTGGAAGCGAACGAAATGACGGCGCCCGTCCGATCGATGATGGCGGTGTAGCTGTTCTCAAGAGAAGAGATACGGCGGAACGGCTCGGCGATACGATCGATTCGGAAACTCGTCAGGCTGTAGCCGATGAGCGAATCCGCCTTCGAATCCGCGGCTCGGCTATGAACAGGAAGAACAAAGCATAAATATCTTTCATTGTTGTCGAGATCAACGGCGATGAAGCGGCCCTGCCGATACGGAGCCGCGGCCAAATGATCGAGCAGCGCGGATTTGTAGTCCGAGTAAGTAATATCGTTCGACACGTTTCTGAAAATCGAAAGATCGCGGTTGAAGAGCGCCACATCATCAATGAGCTCACTGGACTTTACGGTCATCTTCGCGATGGTGTAAAAAGTGTTGCTGTATTTGATCAGCGCAAGAACATTTTTCTCGGTCAGGCTGCGCTGAACTTCCGGATTATAGGCTATATTAAACGCCAGGGCCGTCGTCTCCCCGGCGGCTCGTACGATTCCTTCGCTGACAACCGAAAGCATCGTATCGTTCGCCTGAAGCATCTGTCGTTCGATGAACCGAAAGCTATAGACGAAGTATGCCGCAAGAGTTATGACGACGGACGCGAGAGCGAATAGCTGCACGCGGATGAGGTAGGCGTGCAACGACGTCTTGCGACGCCTTTTCGGACGCTTCATCGCGCGCGCGACTCCCGGTATTGTTTCGGCGTCATTCCTTCCTTTTTCTTAAATAGCCTATTGAAGTGATAGTAATCGTAACCGACCTCTTCGGCCACAACGGCGATAGGTTTGTCCGTGTGCATGAGCAAATGTCGTGCGTGCCAGAGTTTCATTCGAACCACATACTCCGAAAAGGTCAGGCCGGTGTATCGCTTGAACAATTCACACCCGTAGTTCGGATGGAAGTGAAAACGGGCGGACAGCTCCTTCAGAGTAATCCGGGAGTCGATGTGGCGATGGACGAACCTGAGCATCGAACGCATGCGCTCGCCGACCTCTGCGATGAAGGCCCGCCCCGCTTCCGGACAGATCGCTCGCATCACCACGGCTCTCAACTGCTCACAAAACGCCGTCGGCGTCGACACCTCGCCCCCGCCGAGTCCGTTCTCGACGCTCCCGACGAGCAGATCCACCACACTGTCGTAGAGAAGGCGAGCGTCCCACGGCATCAACAGCTCGTGAGTCATTACCGAAGGGAGGCGGTCGAAGAACTCTTCGACGACAAAGATCATTCCGGAGTCGAGCGCGTCGAACAGATCCGCAGCTATCCGCTCGACGGCCGCCTCTTTCACCGGGGTCCGCAAGAATACGCGTTCATCGGGATAGAACAAAAAGGCGGTCAACGCCTCCCGGGCGTCCTCTATTGACGACGGAATCTCATCGACGTTCGAACACACGGCGCCGAATCCTACTCGCCACGCGTCTGCGCTCGCGACAAGCAGCTCGCGAGGGTCACCGCCGCGGAAATTGACGACGTAAACCCATTCGTTTTTCACCTTCGCCCGAACGATTTCGGCGCCGGGGACGAACTCGGGTATGCGCTGACCCGCCGCCGTCTCGCTTCTCACATCTCGAATGCACACCGCGGCGCAAAAGGCGGGGAGCGGATTGCGAAATCGCTCGCGAAGCGTGCGTGGGTCAAACGGCGACCCATACGCCCGCTCTTCCCGGAGGCGACTCTCCCGGACGTGCTGCAAATGAACCGCCGCTCGTTCGAGTACGGCGATTGCGGCCTCCGAACGAAGGGGCTTTAAACAGTAGTCGAGCACGCCGTGACGCAGAGCGGATCTCGCGAACTCAAACTCCGAATGTCCGGTGATAATAACGAACTCCGTTTCAAGGTTCTCTTCTCGTGCAATCCTTATGATGTCCAGCCCGGAGAGCTCGGGCATGCGAATGTCGACGAAGGCGAGATCTACTCTGCGTTTTCTCAAGTAGTCGAGCGCCGCGACGGGGTCGCTCGTCGCGAAAACCACCGTAAAGCCGTAGTCGGCCCACGGAAACGTACGGCGAATACCCGTCAGCGCCCGCTCTTCGTCGTCGACCAGCAGCGTCGTGAACATCGACATCATTCTCCCTCCGTTCCATTACGTTTCGTCGGAGATCGCATGTCAAGCGCAAAGACTCAAGGTGCGTACAAAAGCCCCGGCAGCCGAATCTCTCGTATACTCCGGCTGTCCGACATTGTACAATCAGTCATGAAGACGATTGTTTTTTTCGATGATTTTCTCATTCACCGTCAGGAATCGATTCGCCGTATCGTTCATACGCCCACCTGGATTGAGGAGCACTGCTACTCCGACCCTGTTTCCCTCTACGGAATGGGATACGCAAGTGTTGTCCCTTCGCCTACCGGAGGATACTACCTCTACTACATAACTCTCACCGGTGTGGACAGAGCGACGGAGATGTCGACGATTCTGTGTATGGCCGAGAGTGACGACGGGCTCCGCTGGAAACCGGCGCCGGTCGGAACGGATTCTCGCGGAATAACGACGAACGTTCTCGTGGCCGGGATGCCGGCGCCCGCCGGCTGCTGCGTGTACTATGACGAGTCCGAAACGGATTCCGCCAAGCGATACAAAATGACCAACTCTCCGATCGCTCGGACCGAAGAGGGGTTGGAGACGCTGCCTTCCTGCATTGCCGAATCGTCCGACGGGGTCAACTGGACATCGAGTCGGACCGGGTCCTTCCTTCCGCATCACAGCGACACTTATAACTCACTTATCAGGAATCCGGTGAGCGACCGGTATCAAATTACGCTGCGCAGAAGATGGGGAGAGCGCAGGGTCTGTCTGGTGGAGAGTCCCGACCTGTTGCGATGGACACCCCCGCGTCCGATTGTTCATCCTTCGCCGATCGACCCGCCGTCGACTCATTTCTACGGCATGCCTCAATTCTACTACCGCGCCGGGGAGGTGTTCATCGGGTTTCTATGGAATCAACTGATGCCGTACAACGACGTAATGGGCGGTCCGGTGCTGACCGAATACGCCTATTCGTACGACGGGCTGATGTGGAATCGCACCCACGCCCCGGCGATGCCGAGACGCGAGCCGGGGCAATACGGAGCGGGGTCGATGTACGGCGCGGCGATGATCGAGCGGGACGAAGACGTTCTCGTGTACGCCGTCGCTCGTTTGGAGGAGCATCACCGGATCCATGATGTCGTGGCCGAAGGGAGGAGGAGCGGCGTGCTGCTTCCGGGGCTGCTTCGGAAAAACGGTTTCGTTAGCTTGGCCTCGACCCGGGGCTGCGGAGAGATTACTACCGAGTGT
Source organism: Spirochaetota bacterium (assembly GCA_024275515.1). Lineage (GTDB taxonomy): Bacteria > Spirochaetota > Spirochaetia > ARS1246 > ARS1246 > JAJRYZ01. The sequence goes on along the minus strand of JAJRYZ010000244.1, from coordinate 9,190 downwards.
CTTCTCCTGAGCTCCACCGTCGTTTCACTCAACGTCAAGGCGCCGCTGGGCGGTGTCCGGGTGCAGGTGTGTGACCCGGAGTACCGACCCGTCCCCGGTTTCACCTATAACGATTGCCGCGAGATCCGGGGCGACAGGATAAACGCCGTCGTTCGATGGCGAAACGGCGCGGATCTCGGAGAGATCGTGCGTCGAAAGCGGTGGATACGACTTCAGGTACGGTTGGAGCAGGCGGATCTGTACAGCATCGATGCCGATTTCGCATACAATATCAACATCCATGCGCCGATCTACCGGGACCTGTAGAACCGGCGACGCTGAACGCCTCGCCGGGCGCCGATTTCCTCCATAATTACAAACGATGCAGGTTCGGCAATGCATAAGAGGCCCGCTCCGCCGGCTGCGGTTTCTCGAATCGCATCTTTTCGAACCGACCTCCGCACGGGCCGCCGCGCACCGGGTGCTCCACCGAAAGCAATTCGGTGGAGCACCGGCAAGGTCTATACGACGGCTCCGTCCGGCACCGCTTAGATGCCTGAGTTCAGTTCGTCGAGTACCGATTGAACCTGAGGCATTTTCGTTTCGACCCACTCGTTACACACATCGCCGATCCGATCGTAGGGTGTATTCCCGTAGACGATCTCAACGATCTTCTCGTGGACTTCACCCGCAAAGTTGCCGTACTTGTTGAAATTCTCACCGGAGAAGAACTTCGGATAGGGGTCGGGCTTGGTGTATCCGGTGATACGACCCTTGTATTGACCGAGAAACGCTTCTATATCCTCAAAAACCTTGAGCTCCCGCATGGCGACGTCGGTCTTGGGAAGTCTGACGTAACCGTCTTCATGAGTGTTCGCCCAGAACTGATTCCATCCATTGACGACGTTGTCCGGAGCGATGAACTTTTTCGTTTCCGGATCCAGGTCCCACAGAACCTTGATGTCGCCGTTGGAGTCGTACTCCCATCCTTCGCCCTTGAAACCGTACCGCGCCGAAAAGAATCCCTCGGTCGTGGAATTCCAGTCCTGCAGCTGCAGCCACCTGTCCATCTTCTCGTCGCTCATCTTGGCGCTGAAGACCGCGATGCTCCAATAGTCGTCCAGCGGCAGGGCAAAGAGGCTCCCGTCGGCTCGCTCGATGTGCATCGGTGCGACGGCGTCTCTGGCCTCTTCGATGGAAAGGCCATGGAGCTTTATCATCTTCTGGCGGGCATTTCGGATTCCGCCGGTGGAATTGTAGGAGAGCATCGCACCGGACTCGCCCGCGTAGAACCGATCAAGTCCCTCGGCTCCTTTGGCGATGGGCTGGTCGCTCCACAGCACACCCGCGTCGACGATCCGTCGGAACGCTTTGATGCCCTCGATAAGCTCGGGTTGGTTACCGACCCAAACGTATTTACCGCCTTTCTTGACGTACCCGGGGCCGTAGCCCATATAGTCGGGATAGGTGTACAGCACTCCCGTAAAGCCCTGGGAGAAGCCGAAGCTGTGCATCGTATAGCCTATGGTCCTGCCGGGGCCGTTGTTCCCCGGATCCTGGTCTATGAACGCTTTGCAGAGCTCGATGAACTCATCCCACGTGTAGATGTCATTTTCTTTATAGAGCCCGACTTGCTTTGCCCAGTCGCGCCGATAGACTATGTGGGCCCCTTCCCAGATGTACTCCAAGCCCTCTCCCGGCAAATACGCGTATGAGCGCACGTGGGGAAGGCTGTAACGCTTGCCGTCGATCATCAACAGTTCGTCGGTGATCATCTTGTCGAGGACGCCGTCCTTCAGGTTGGGATATTTCGATAAATCGTCGGGTAGAGGCCGAAGCGCACCGAGACGGACCCATTCGTTGTACTGGGGCATGTGATGGTATTTGAAATCCCAGTTCATAACGTCCGGCATATCGCCTGAAGCGACCCAGATCTGCAACTTTTCCTGCCAGTCCGCGCCCGAGGCCTGATAGTGCTTGAACTCGACGTTGTATTTCTCTTTTATCCAGCGGTAGACGTCGTCCTTCTCGTAGTCGAGCGAAGTATTGTAAATATTATACGCAATAGTGACCGGTGCGAGCTCCTGGGCCGATCCGGAATCCGATTGACCCGCGCCGAAAGCGACCGCATTCAACAATACGAGGCCGATCGACACTAGAAAAAACCTTCTCATTCCTTCTTCTCCTCATGATCATGTATGTGGTTTCGTGAACAGAACGCGAGATAGTTTGTCCGTAGGCACCTCCCTTTTCGCTAGAATTTCAGCGCCCCACTCATCAGCCCGCGCACGAAGTACTTCTGCAGGAACGGGTAGAGCGCTGCGATGGGCGCGGTCGTGATGATTACGACGGCGGCGCGTATCCCGTCGTTGTAAAGCCTGCTTATGTCGTAGTCTTCCGGGATGGTGGCGGTGAGTTGGGTGACTTCCATGAGAATGCTGCGAAGCACGAATTGCAGCGACTGTTTGCCGCCTTCCGAAATGAAAAGCAGCGAATACCACCACTCGTTCCAATAGGTAACCGCGACGAATAGCCCGATGGTTACGAGAATAGGAGTCGAGATGGGCAGAATAATCCGCGCGTATATGCGTATGTCCGACGCGCCGTCCATGTACGCCGACTCTTCGATGTCCGGCGGGACGTTTTGAAAAAAGTTCCGCAAGATGATCACATGGAATACCGTCGCGCCGTGAGGCAGGATCATGGAGAATATGCTGTTCACCAGACCGAGATTCCGTACCACGAGGTAGAAGGGGATGAGTCCGCCACCGAAATAGAGCGTCGCGATCATCAAAAAACTCACGAAGCTCACTCCTGGGAGCTTTTTTGCCAGCCCGTACGCAAGACTCGTACTGAGGAACATTGTATAGGGCACGCCCACGACGATGAGAAAGAGAGTAATGAGGAATCCTCGTTTGATCCGACCGCTCAGGAACACCCATCGATACGAACTCAGTTCGAAGGGGCGCGGCCAGAGGAGGATCCTCGCCTTGATCGCGGCTATTTCCGAAGAGAGTGAGACCACAAGCAGGTTGTAGACGGGAAAGAGGATCGCCACGGCCCACGCCGTCAGAACCGACGCGATAACATAGTCTCCCAGGGTTGGCCGTCGCTTCACCGCCACGCTCCTAATAGATCCCACGATATCCGAGCCGCTTCGCCAGGGTGTTCGCCCCGACAAGCATGAACAGATTAATCACGCCCTTGAATACACCCACCGCCGTCGAAAACGAAAAATCCGGCGGTCGTTCGAACGTGATCCGATAGATGTAGGTTTCGATGACGTCGCCGACCTTGAATACAGGCTGACTGTACATCATGAACACCTGCATAAAGTTGTAGTTCACTATGTTTCCGATTCGGAGAATGAGCATGACGATGACTACCCCCATGATGGCGGGAAGCGTAACGTGGAAGACTTGCTGAGCGCGGCCCGCGCCGTCGATCTCGGCCGCTTCGTACAAAGAAGAGTCGACGCTCATGATCGCGGCGAGATAGATTATGCTCCCCCACCCCGACTCCTTCCAAATACTCGTGGCGACAAGCAGGCCGCGGAAACTCCCGGGATTCATGAGGAAATTCTGCCTGGGAAGCCCGAGGCTCGAAATGAAGTTATTTACGACGCCCGTGTTCCCCAGGAGATTGAAAAAGATGCCCGAGAGGATAACCCACGAGAGAAAGTGCGGGAAGGTCAGCACGGTTTGAGTGAACCGCTTGAGGCGGATGAATCGCAGCTCGCTGAACAGTACCGCGAGCAGCACCGGGACGGGGAAGCCGAAGACGATTTGAAGCGCGGAGATGAATATCGTATTCTTAAACGCACGCCAGAAATCCGGAGCGGCTACCAAATCACGAAACTTTTCGATCCCGATCCACGGCATCCGCCCGTACGGCACGTAGAGTCTATACTCGCGGAAGGCGAGCTGTATTCCATAAATAGGCAGGTATTTGAAGATGAAGAAGAAGGCGATCCCCGGAAGAAGCAGAAGATAGACGGAACGGTGGCGATTCATGAGTCGCAGCTTCTTCGCGACTGAAATGGCAACGGGTTTCATTGGTGCGTTTTCATCGTAGACTCCGGTTGCCCGCCGGTAAATGTCTGGATCTCACCTGTTTTTGTGCAGATCTCAGAATTCTGCGTTCCTTGACGCCGCTTGCCGGGGACGGTAACCTGCGGTATCGATAACGGGGAGGGTCTTTATGATTCCGCACGTCCCGATCGAGGCCGTCACCGGCCCGGATCGTTTTCACTGGTTCGGCTATTACGACAAACTGCAATTCGACTCGTCTCGGCGCTATTTGCTCGGCATGGCGGTAGACTTCGAGGGTCGTTCGCCGCGACCGGAAGACACGATTCAGCTGGGAATGATAGATCTTCGGGACGACAATCGCTGGATCGATTTCGCGCAGACAAGGGCCTGGTGCTGGCAGCAGGGATGCATGCTGCAGTGGGTCCCCGGAAGGGAGCGAACGGTAATCTGGAATGATCGTTCCGGCGAACGGTTTGTGGCACACATGCTGGACATCGACACAGGGGAGAAGGTCGAGATTCCTCGCGCGATCTATGCGCTAAGCCCCGACGGGAGGAGTGCGGTTGCTACCGATTTCAGGCGTATCAATCACCTCAGGCCCGGGTACGGCTATGCCGGGATACCGGACCCGAATGAGGGCCGTTATGCACCGGACGATTCGGGTATTTGGCTGATCGATCTCGACCGGGGAACCGAAGAACTCATAATCACTATCGAACAGGTTACGCGGTTTGAATTCGACGTGGATGAAGCTCCCGACGCAATGCACTATTTCAATCACTTACTGGTCAATCCCGACGGCAGCCGCTTCGAATTCCTTCACCGATGGAGACCGGCGGATGAGTCGGCCGGTTTCAGGACAAGGATGCTGACCGCGGACATGAGCGGATCGAATGTGCGCGTCGTGGACGATTCGGGACACACGTCACACTTCATCTGGAAAGACCCCCATCACATTCTGGCCTACACCAAGCCGCCGGAGCACGAAAGTGCATTCTATCTGTTCGACGAACGCGACGGCGGTTTCGTTTGCGAGTTGGACGAACGTCGCAACGGTCATTGCACATATCTTCCTGGAGGCGAATGGATACTCAACGACACCTATCCACAGGGGGAGGACCGCCTGCAGGATTTGTATCTGTATCACATAGACTCGGGAAGACGCGTTGATCTGTGCACGTTTCCCGCACCTCCGGAATACAGCGGAGAGTGGCGTTGCGATCTTCATCCTCGCTTCAGTCCGGACGGGGCAACGGTATGCGTCGATTCGGCTCACGAGAACGGCCGGCAGATCTATCTGATGGAAATACGAGACGCGTGCGTGTGACCGGTCCAGGCGGGAACTACTCTTCGACCACGTACTCGTCCTCGGGATCGAACGCCGGGACAACGATATTAAGAATCTCGAACTTACCCCTCGAATCGCCGATCCGCACGGGCACGTGACTGCGACTGCGACTGCTACTGCGACGGGATCGACGTCGGAGGATTTTCTGATGAAACTGCCGCGACTGCCGGACGCGTCCACGTCAGTACCTCCCATATTCGTCGACGGCGTCGACAAAAGCAGTGATATTCTCCCACGGCACCTCCGGTTCCAGAAGGTGCGTCGGCGCTATGAGAAGTCCGCCGTCCCGGCCTACGACCTCTATCAACTCCCTTACGCACCGACGCACTTCTTCCGGTGTGCCGAACGGCATGGTGGTTTGAGTCCCCACACCTCCCCAGAAGGCGAGACGGCGCCCATAGGTGCGCTTTATTCTGCGCACGTCCATACATTCGGGTTGAAGAGGATTGAGGATATCGATACCGACGTCGATGAACTCCGGTATCAGCTCCTCGACGTTCCCGTCGGAATGGAAAAAAACGAGGATATCCGGATTGACCTCTCTTGCGGCATCTACCACCCTGCGCATCGGTTCCTTGAACCATGTGCGATACATCTCTTTGCCGATCATCAGACCCTTCTGCGTGCCCAAATCGTCCGCCGTATGAATAATGTCGACGCCGCAGCCCGCCAGCTCTCTCGCCATCGCGACGGAGATCTCAGTCACGCGATCCAGAAGCGCTTCGGCAACGGGAGATCCGTCGACGAGATCCATCAAAAGAGTCTCCATTCCTCTCAGCTTGTACGCCGGCCAAAAGATGGTGCCTCCCAGGGGACTGACGTTACCTGCGACCGCCAATCCGCGGTCATGAAGCGCGTCAACATTGTCCCTTATGCCTTCGTATCGATAGCTCAGGTCCACATCCGGAAACGGATACGCCTCCACGTCCGCGGCAGATTGTGCGCTCTGCAACGGATGACGCATCATCTCGGAATGAAACGAAGATTCGGTCGTGCTCCACCCCACCCCCCATTCATCCACGCGCAACAGTGAGGTGTCCCCCAGCCATGGAGAGAAATCATTGACTTGTCGAGTCGGACCGGCGGACACCGACCGTACCTCAAAACCGAAATGCTCGGCGGGGTCGGACGCGTTCGTTCGCCTTTTGAACGTCTGCATTTGAGAAGGGCACAGGCTGAATGTCTTCGGGACTCTGTCCGGGATCTCTCTTCGCATGGCCGCCAGCACGCGTTGTCGTCCGGTCATGATCGTATTCGCACTACCGCTTCTTCACGAATAGATTTCCGAACCGCATCGAGCGTCACGATTACCTTGCGCACTTCCGCGCCCGAAGCAAGCGGTTCCCGATTCTCGCGGATGGCCGCGGCGAATTCTCGATACTGCCTCTGAAAACTGCTGTTGGGCTCTTCGCCGCAAATAATCTCCTCGTTGTTTATCTTTAGGACGGTTTCACCTTCGGTATAGATTACGCCTTTCGATCCAACGATAAACCGTTCATATGGAAGGCCCTTCGCGTTGAATGAAAGCAGAATGGTCCCGATGGCGCCTCCGTCGAACCCCATCTGGATGACCGCCTCATCCTCTCCCTCCCATTCCGGGTTGTTGTGGACGCTCTGTGCGTATACCGTCGCAGGCGTCTTCTCAAGCATCCACAGCATGAAATCCACGGCGTGACTGCCCTGAAGAGGTATGAGCAGTCCTCCGGTCTTCTCCACCGACCGCCACCACTCCGTTTGCGCACCGGGAAGATAGCCCATCCAATTGGTAATCAGCTGAAGAGGCTTCCCGATCTCGCCGAAGCGCTTCTTGCACTCCAGAATCGCCAGATGAAAACGGCGACTCTGTCCAACCATGAGCGTCACACCGGCCTCTTTAGCGGAGGCGATCATGTCATCGGCTTCCGATGTATCGATGGCCATGGGTTTCTCCACCAGTACATGCTTACCGGCTCGGCACGCCGCAACGGTGACCGGCGCGTGCAAAAAATGAGGCAGACAGAGCGCGACCGCTTCGATGTCCGGATCCGCAAGTGCTTCCTCCTGCGAGACGTACATCTTTTTTGCTCCGTACTTCTCGAACGCGACTTTTGCTCTTTTCTCGATGGGATCCACCACGGCAATGAGTTCGATATCGTCGTCGCACGCGGCGATCGCGGGAAGGTGTCCGCTGTTGGCGATCCTCCCAAGTCCAAATACGGCCAATCTTAGTCTAGCCATTTACTTCTCCTGAGCCTGTTGGTCCATTTTCAGCGCCGTCATGATTCGGCGGATAGCGTTGTAGCATCCGTCCGCCACGGCGAAAGCGTCGAGTCCCGACACCAAACCGGATTCAACAATGACATATCCGTCGAAAGCGATGTTCTTGAGACCTGCAAAAATCGAGTATTGATCCACCCCGCCCTGATCTATCATTCTGTCGACGAACCGGCGCCCGCGGTATGGTCGTCCGGCGGCGGGGTTGGAATCGTCCACCACTTCCACGATGTCTTTGGCGTGGATTTCTTGCAGCCTGTCACCCAGTTTTTCGACGGCCGCTTTCCCATACTCCGCATTGTCCTGGTAGAGATTGGCCGCGTCGTGGATTATGGCAATGTTGCCCCGTGCGACGCGTTCAAGAAAGGCGAGGGCGCCGTCAACGGTGTCGATCAACGTGCCGTGATGCAATTCAAGTGCAAGCGTGATGCCTTCCTGCGCCGCGATATCCGCGCCCTTTCTCATCCATGCGACCGCGGTCTCCCAATCCGTCTCCGTTGCCTCCCGCGACGGCCTTGCGCCGATCCAGTGTCGGAGCACTTTGCATCCGAGTTCGTGGGCGAAGCCGATAAACACCTTCATTTCGTCCAGTTGTCTTTCGCACTCTTCATCGGTCTTGTCCAGATAGCTTGCGGGCATGCAGGCTATGCAGGGAACTTCCAACCCATGGTCGTCAACCATGCGCTTGATTTCGTTCAGTCGCGACCGGCTGATGTCGGCGGGCAAGTGACGCGGCAACGGTCTCAATTCGACACCGTCATAGCCGATTCGCGAAGCCGCCGCGACCGCCTCTTCGATCGTCGCGCCGTCGAACATTCTCTCCGACATTCCAATTTTCACACTTCTCTCCTTATTGCCTACTCAAAGTCGCGAAGCGATACGGTCGCCGCTCCGAAAGGTCAGCGCAGCGCCAACAGCTCCTTTATGTATGCAGATGCGCCGGCCTCGCCGGTGTCTCGGATGCGCGGGTGGCTTGTTTCCACGGTGAGAAATCCTTCATAACCGATTTCGGCCAAAACGCGAATGATGCCCGAAAAATCGATATGCCCCAGGCCCGGCGCCAGTCTGTTGCTGTCGGCGAAATGCACCGCGCCGATGTACGGGCCGAACCGCCTGACCGCCGCGATTGGATCGGCTTCTTCGATGTTCATGTGGAACGTGTCGATGAGAACCTTCAGGCACGGCGAGCCGACACGATCGATTACCTCGGAAACTTCCGCGACCGTGTTATGGTAAGGAAGCTCATAACGGTTGACCGGCTCCAGACAGAAAGGTACGCCCAACTTGTCCGCTTCGGAGCAGCACGCCTTGAGGCACTCGACAATCCACTCGCCGACCCGTTTGACGGTTGTCCGGTACGCCGAAAGCTCCGCCGCCGACTCCTGCGTCGATCCTCGCAGAGGCCCTTGTATCAAGCCGTTCAACATCGCCGCCCCCGGAAAGAGCGCCGCAAACTCCGCGCATTCGACCAAGCGGTCCACGGCCCTCTGCCGAATACTCTTCTCCGGACTACCCAGGCTCCAGCCTTCCTTCTGAAAAACCAGTCCCGTTCTGAAGCCCGATACCCGCAACCCGTGAG
>JAJRYZ010000243.1 GCA_024275515.1 Spirochaetota bacterium | reverse complement strand
GCGCTCGCCGGCGGAAATGTCGAGATCGATTCCGTCGAGAATGCGGTTGCTCCCGTTGTAAGAAAAGGAGACCGAATCGAAGCCGACGTCGCCCCGCACCTGCTTCAAGGTCACCGCGTCGGGCGCGTCCTTGATCTCCGGGTCGAGGTCGAGTATCTCAAAAATCCGCTGCGCGGAGGCCGACGCCTGCACGATGGAGCCGATCACCCACCCAAGCCGGCGCACGGGAACCAGTAGCTGTGTGACGTAGGTCGAGAAGGCGACCAATTCGCCGAGGGTGAGTCGCCCGCCTATGACGAGCGCACCGCCGTAGACGATGACGATCAACGATCCGATCGAAGCGAGTAGCTGCATAAGCGGCATGTAAACGGCCCGCAGCCGCGCGCCCTTGAGTTGACTTCCAAGCAATCGGTTGTTGCCCGCGACGAACCGTTCGATTTCACGGGCCTCGCGTCCGAACGCCTTGACGATCCGCGCTCCCCGCAGATTCTGTTCCAGAACCGAAGTGAGATGAGCTTCGCGGTCGCGGATCTCCATCGAAATCGGACGAAGCTCGGCGCTGAAACGGAAAGCGCCGGCGGCGAGAAACGGGATGATGACGAGCGTCGGAAGCGCGAGGGAGACGTTGAGCACGAACATCGCCGCGCCGATTCCGACGATGAGCGTGCCCATCTGAATCAGGTGAAGAAAAGCGCGTCCGGCGAGAAAGCGGATCCGGTCGACATCGGCCACGCTGCGCGCGAGAAGCTGCCCCGTCTCGGCTTCGTCGTGAAAGCTGAAACTGAGCGCCTGGAGTTTTTCGTGGAACCGGTTCCGCAGGTCGAAAGCGACGTTCTGCGAGGCGGTCTCGGTCCATCGACCGGAGAGAAAGGTAAACAATCCCCGCAGCAACGCGAGCCCGAGAAGCGCCGCGGCGCCGTTGATGATAACCCCAACCGCGCCCGCGCGGATGCCGTCGTCCACGATTTTTTGGATGACTTTGGGCATGAGAATACTCACGCCGTTCGACAAGAAGACGACGACGTAGGCGCCGAGCACGAGAGATCGATAGGGCGCAAGCGTTGCGAGAGAGCGGAAAACGTAGCGGGTGCCGGCGGTGGATTGCATTGAGTCGATTCATAGTAACAGCGGCGTCGTGTGCGGGCAAGCAAGCTGAACGGTTCTCACGCCGTCGCCGGCGGTATACACTGTAGTCCGTCGGTCGGCAACGCTTTGGAGGCCTGATAATGGATAGCCGCTCACGCGTATACGCCGCGCTTGATCGCACGCTCGACTCGCGGGTTCCGCGCGATCTGTGGACTCTGCCGTGGGCCGATCGACATCACCCCGATATGCTCGCGCGCGGCGGCGTTATCGCCCAGTGCGAGTTCGGGCCGGGAGCGAAACCGGAAAACGTATACGAAGTCTTCGCCGCGTGGGATCGGTTGACCTGAGTCGTTCCGCCGCCGCGGAGATTCGTTTCTTGACCGGGTACGCCGCGCGGCCCATATTAGGTGCCATGGACATTTTTACGGCGATAGAGAAGAGGCACAGTTACCGCGGTCCGTACAAGGCGGGGAGCGTACCCAGAGCGGATCTTAAAAAGATCCTGCTCGCGGCCGTCCGAGCCCCCTCCGGATACAACGAGCAGACGACGAGCTTCGTAGCGGTGGACGATTCCGAGAAAATCCGTGCCATTTCGGAAATTCTGCAGCAGCCTCGAATCGCCGACGCGCCGGCTGTCGTCGTGTTGTGCATGGACCTTTCCGCGAAAAAACGCCGCGACCTCTATTTCGGAGTCGAGGATTACTCGGCGGCGTGCGAGAATCTGCTGCTCGCCGCAACCGCCCTCGGTTACGCGGCGGTGTGGATAGACGGATCACTTCGTCGTGACGACCGGGCGCGTCGGGTGGCGGAGTTGCTCGACGTCCCCGATTCCTTCGAGGTGCGCGTCGTCGTTCCGCTCGGCGTTCCCGAGGAGTCGTGGCCGCAAAAGGAGAAGAAACCCCCGGCGGAGAGGGTCTTTTTCAACTCTTTCGGGTCGGCCGGGTAGATCCCGCCGCGCAGATTCTGCCGGGTCGGCCGGCGCCGTCGGCTACCACCAGGGGAAATCTCTGAAATAGTCGTCGTTTCGGTCCCGGGGAGCGTTTCGGAGAAACTTCTCGTCGGGATATTTATCGACGTCGCATCCCGCATCGAGCGAGTATCCGCGCGGGACGGTCCCCGACGTGCCGAGGCGGCGCATCAGCTCGACGGCAAGCGACGCGGCGGCCTCGATCAAATCGAAGGCGGTCGTCGACGCCTGCACGCCCGTTCGCGGATGGATAAAACGGATCGGGCCGGCGAAAAAGGCGGCAAGTGAAGGCATAATCGCGCGCGCCCTTGCCGGACCCGGATAGAACGTCGCGGTGAGCACGCGCGCGGCCCCGCCGGCTGCGCCGAGGAGTCGGCTCGCGAACCGCCACGCGCGACGCTCAAAACGGTCCCTGATGAACGCGTGGCGTTTCAGGAGTCTCAGAAAATCGAAGCGTCGAATCTTTTCACCGGCCTCCGCACCGCCGGGGAGGTAGAAATCGGCGGCAAGGGAGGCAAGGCGTCGGACGTCGCACGAAGCGAGTATCCCGCGCATTCCGTCTCCGGTTCCGTCGGGTTCGCCCGTTTCCGCGGTTACGTAGAGATCGAGGCAGGTTTCGAAGGCGCGGTGACGTCGGGCCGCGGCGCGGTTTCCGTTGCAGAAAAAATTGACCAGCGGATGGATGGTGACATCCGCGGCGTAGTGGGTAAGCGCGCCGGCGAGAAACGCGGTCCGGTCGGCCGACGCGTGCTCGCCGGCGAAGAAAGGGCCGAATCGGGCCAACGTGTCTTCGCCGTGTACGCCGTGCAGAGCATCGCCGATATCGGCCAAGAACCTACCGTTGCGAAACCCCACCGCGTAGAACGGCGAGTCGTGCGCAATCGCTCCCATGAGATAGAAAGAGCGCCGGCGCCCCACCGACGCGGAAACTACCGGAAGAGCCCGGTGCGCGGGCTCTTCGGCGCCGGCTCGGGATAGAATCGAGGCCGCCCGGTGCGCCACGTACCAATGAGTGCGCTCCTTCGGCACCGGCTACAGATACTCCCGGGCTACCCGTTTGCCCTCCTCTTCGTTCACCTTCAGGAGCAGCACGCCCCCGACGATGAAAAGGATCAGAATGGAAAGGATTCCGACGCGATTGCTCCCGGTAACGACGGTTACCGTCCCCATCAGTGCGGGACCTATCACGGCGGCGAACTTCCCGAGCATGTTGTAGAAACCGTAGAACTCGGCGGCTTTCTTCTCCGGCACGAGCCGCGCGTAGAAGCTCCGGCTCAGCGCCTGTATGCCTCCCTGGAATAACCCGACGAGGATCGCGAGCGCATAGAACTGCCATACCACCCGCATGAAATATCCGAGCACGGTGATGAGGCTGTACGCGATTATCGCCACGAACAACGCCCGCTTGACGCCGATCGATCGGGCGAACAGGTTGTACAGCAACGCCGCCGGAAACGCGACGAACTGAACGAGCAGGAGCGCGACGATCAACGAGCTCGCCTCGAAGCCGAGCGCGGAACCGAAATCAACGGCCATCTTGATTATCGTGTCCACACCGTCGATATAGAACCAGTACGCGAGCAGAAACAGCGCGACCACCTTCAGATGACGGATGTCGCGGAACGTGGCGGCGAGCTGTTTCCATCCTCCGGCAATCGCGGCGCCGATCGAAACGGCCTCTTCGGCGTACGGCTCCTTTACGAAAACGAAAATCGGAATCGAAAAAACGGCCCACCATACCGCGACGGTAAGAAAGGAGATGCGAATCGCGGTAGCACCGTCGGGTATGCCGAAAAAGGCGGGTTTGAGATACATGAAGACGTTGACGGCGAAGAGCAAACCCCCGCCGATATAGCCGAGCGCGAACCCGAGCGACGAAACGTAGTCGATTTTCTTGTCCGAAGCGACGCCGACGAGAAGCGAGTCGTAGAATACGTTTGCGCCGGAGAAGCCGATGGTCGCGGTCACGTAGAAGAGGACCGCCAATTGCCACAATCCGGCGTGAACGAACCAGAGCGCGCCGGTCATGATGACGCCGAGAAACGCGAAAAACAGCAAAAAGCGCTTTTTCGCCGAGCCTTTGTCGGCGATCGCTCCGAGCACCGGCGCGATGGCCGCTACGAGAATCGACGCGACCGAGTTCGCCAATCCGAGATAGAACGTACTCGTACTCGCGCTGCTCTCCCCCGCCCAGTAGCTCTTGAAGAAAACGGGAAAGAAGCCCGCGATTACGGTTGTCGCGAAAGCGCTATTCGCCCAATCGTAAAACGACCACGCCCAGATCGACCTGCGTTCGTCTTTCATGTCACGACTCCGAGTTTCGGCACGTTAGTTGGGGGCGGCGCTACCGTAACCGCTGTTGAAATCCGGTCGAAACACTTCGACGCGGTTGCGCCCGTTCTGCTTCGCCCGGTACATCGCGATGTCGGCGCGCCTGATAAAATCCTCCGGCGTCCGCACGTCCGAATCGACCCCCGCCACTCCGAAGCTCATCGTCACCGCGAGCTTGTCGTCGGCGAAACAAAAGGGATGCGCCTCGATCGTCACCCGCATCTTCTCCGCGGCGATACGGGCGTTCTCCGTCGATGTTTCCGGAAGAATGATCACGAACTCTTCACCGCCGTACCGGGCGACGATATCGGATTTGCGAAGGCGGGACACGATTTTCATTTCGCCTATTCCTCCGGCGAGCAGTGCTCCGATTTGCCGCAGAATTTCATCGCCGGCGTGATGTCCGTACTGGTCGTTTATCCGTTTGAAGCGGTCGATATCGCAGAAGATGAGCGACAGACACTGCTTGTACCGATGCGCACGCGCGGTTTCCTCGCGAAGCCGGCGCATGAAGTACCTCTTGTTGTATAACCCGGTGAGATGGTCGGTGAGGCTCAGTTCCTTGTATCGGTTGATCTCCGAGAACAGCGAATCGAGCACCTCGTCGGTGGAGAGATTGATCAATCGCTTGAGCACGTCGATCCTCTCTCTCGCTTCGGCGTACTCGGACTCGAGTTTGTGTTGGTAAAAATGCGTAAGATCGCGGATTGAAACGATTCCGGCAATCCGTTTTCCGTCGAGAATGGGGATATGACGAATGTTGTTGACCTTCATGAGCATATAAACGACGTTGTAGTCGTCGTCGGCCTGAGCGGTAATCGGGTCCGGCGTCATCACATCGGCGACCTTTATCGTGTCGTCGATTCTCGGCGCTTCCGCGGCAACCCGAATAAGGTCGCGCTCGGAGAAGATCCCGACGAGTCGGTCGCTGCGCGTCACGAGGACTGCGCCGATTTTGTGGTGGTGCATCAGCTCTATCGCGTCGCGCAGGGTGGCCTGCACATCCACCGCCGCGGGATTCTCCGTGGCCCAGTGTTGTATCTCCATCTGATTTGTTTATAGACCGCCGAAGCCTCTGTTTGCAAGCGTGGATTGAAGGAACGATTCTCAATTCGCTTCGCCGATTCGGGGACGTCGGACTCGATGTTGCGCCCTTGAACCGGGGCGACTGCGCTGTTATCGTCTACTCGCATCGATCCGCGACGTCGGACGGAGGCGCGCATGTATTCGATCTGCGACGGGCACCTCGATCTCGCGATGAACGCCGTTTCATTCGACCGCGATCTCGCCGCGCCCATCGAGGAAATCAATCGGGCCGAGCGTCACATGAGCGATCACAAAGCCCGCGGACGCGCGACGGTTTCGTTTCCCGACATGCGATCCGGCGGCGTCGGTCTCTGTCTCGGGACCGTTCTCGCGCGGGCAAACGCCGGTTCCCGACCCGCCGGCGGATACATGCGAATAGACTTCGATCACGCGACGAGCGACGCGGCGAGTTGCGCGGCCTTTTCGCAACTTGCCTACTATCGCCTGCTGGAGTCGCGCGGCGAGATCCGTATGATCGGCAACCGCACGGAGCTGGAATCGCACTGGGGCGAGTGGCGGGCCGCGGGTTCGTCGGAACGGCTGCGCCGGCTTCCGGTAGGAATCGTACTGAGCATGGAGGGCGCCGATCCGATCCTCGACCCGACCGACTGCGAACGCTGGTGGAACGAGGGGCTTCGCGTGGCGAGCATAGTTCATTACGGCTCGAACCGGTACGCGGCGGGCACCGGAGCGGACGGTCCGCTGACCGACGCGGGTCGGGAGCTTCTCGACGAGTTCGAAAGGCTCGGGATGATTCTCGACGTGACTCACCTGTCCGACCCGAGCTTCTTCGAGGCGATCGAACGCTTCGACGGGGCGCTGCTCGCAACGCACAACAACTGCCGAGAGTTGGTCCCGGGAGAACGACAGTACTCCGACGATCAGATCCGGCTGATACACCGGAAGGGCGGGCTGGTGTGCGTGGCGCTCGATGCGTGGATGCTCTATCCGGGTTGGATCAAGGGCAAGACGAGCCCCGAGATGGTCTCCTTCGGTCAGGTGGCCGACCACGTCGAGCACATCGTCTCGGTCACCGGCGACATCGGGGCGGTGGGCGTCGGTAGCGACCTCGACGGCGGGTTCGGGAACGAACAGACCCCGGGGGACTGCAAAAGCATCGCCGACCTTCAGAAGCTCGCCTCGCGTCTCCACGATCGCGGGTTCTCATCCGACGAGATCGCCCGGGTCATGAGCGGGAATCTCGTCTCTTTTCTCGAAACACATCTGCCTGAAAGGAGCATGACATGAACGATCGCGACACAAAGCTCGAATCGCTTGGATATCCACCGGAAGAGGCGCCGAAGGCGTCGGGCCTCTATACACCGCTTGTTGTCAGCGGGAACACCGCCTACCTGTCGGGTATGGTGCCGTTTGAGAACGGCGCGTTGAAATACGCGGGGAAGGTGCCCTCCGAGGTCCCGATCGACGACGCCACGGAAGCCGCCGCGCTGTGCGCCGCCAACCTCCTGCGCGTGGTTCGGCGCGACCTCGGATCGCTTGACCGGATCAAAAAGCTGGTCAAGGTGTGCGGCTTCGTCAACAGCGACGCCGACTTTACCGAACAGCACATCGTCATGAACGGCGCGTCACGGCTTTTTCTCGAGGTCCTCGGCGATGCGGGAGCGCACGCGAGATCGGCCGTCGGCATGGCGAACCTCCCTCTCGGCGCCGCCGTCGAGGTCGAATTGATTCTCGAGATCGCCGATTGACGGGTTGCCGAGCGATATGTGCGCTCCGCCGGCTCACCGAGTCGACGGGTCGGCGCATCATGGAGTTGTTTGCGAATTATTCGCGGTATTGCGCACCGCCGAACCGCTGATGTAGTATCAAAGCCCTGTACTCATATCACCCGCGTTAAGCGGGCGAACTATTTTTAAGGAGGATTTCATGAAAAGATCCATGAAAGTTTCGGCGGCGATCATTATCGTACTTTTCGCCGCGGCCGTTGCGTTTGCCGGCGGAAAGGGCGAAAGCGCCGAAAGCGGGCCGATAAAGATCGGCGTGGCCGGCGCTCATACCGGCGATCTCGCGTCGTACGGGATCCCGACGGTCAAAGCGGCCGAGCTTGTCACCGAAGCCGTCAACGGTGCCGGCGGGGTGCTGGGACGTCAAATCGAGCTGGTGGTCGAAGACGATCAGTGCAAGGAAGATCAGGCCGCCAACGCCGCGACCAAGCTGCTCGGCGAGGGTGTCGTTGCGGTAATCGGTCATATCTGTTCGGGTGCGACCGAGGCCGCACTTCCGATCTATCTCGACTCGAAGGTCGTCGTCATTTCTCCCTCGGCGACCAACCCGCCGTTGACGCAGAGCGGTAACTATCCCAACTTTTTCCGCACGATCGCGCCCGACGACGCTCAGGCGCAACTTCAGGTCCGTTACGCGGTCGATAAGCTGGGGCTCAAGAAATTCGCCGTCATTCACGACAAGGGTACCTACGGGCAGGGTCTGGCGCAGTTCGCGCGCGACTATCTCAGTGCCGAGGCGGGCGTCGAAGTCGTGCTCTTCGAAGGCATCACCGCCGGGGCGGTCGACTATTCGGCCATCGTCAATAAGATCGAGGCCTCGGGCGCCGACGCGGTCGTCTACGGCGGCTACCACCCCGAGGCGTCCAAACTCGTCACCCAAATAAAGGATGCCAAGCTCGACGTTACCTTTATCTCCGACGACGGCGTCAAGGACGATACCTTTATTCAGGTAGCGAAAGAGTACTCCGAAGGCGTATACGCATCCGGTCCGATCGACACTTCGTCGAACGCGATCGCGCAGAAGGCGATCGCCGACCACCGCGCGAAGTACGGCGAAGACCCGGGACCCTTCTTCCTTAACGCATACGCCGCCGCTCAGGCGCTGGTGAACGCCATCGAAAAGGCCGGATCGACCGACTACGACGCGATCAAGGCCGCGCTTACCGGCGGCTACGTCGCCACCTCGCTCGGCGACATCAGTTTCGACAAGAACGGCGACGCCATCGGGGTCGGCTTCTCGATGTTCCAGGTACGGAACGGCGTCTACGTCGCCGTCGAGTAGAGCGTCTTCCCGCTCCGACGGAACCGCTCCGACGGAACCACACGTTTCAGGCGGAAGGGACGCGCAGTCCCTTCCGCTGTTTGATCCGGAGCACCTATGAATTTCGACTATTTCGTTGCCCTTTTTTTCAGCGGTCTTACGCGCGGAAGCATCTACGCGCTACTCGCCCTCGGCTACACGATGGTCTACGGGATCATCAAGCTCATCAACTTCGCCCACGGCGAGATCTATATGATCGGCGCCTTTACCGCGCTTATCGTCGCGTCGGTCCTCGCGATGACCGCGACACCGGTCTTTGCGATCTTCGTCATCGCGACGTTGATAGCCGCGTTATTCTCGGTCGGCTACGGCTTTACGATGGAGAAGGTGGCCTATAAGCCGCTACGGAAATCCCCGCGACTCTCCGCGCTCATCAGCGCGGTGGGCATGTCGCTCTTTCTTCAGAACTACGTGCTGCTCGCTCAGACGTCGAATTTCCTCCCGTTCCCACGGCTCATTCCCAAAGTGGCGGCGTTCGAGCGGAGTTCGATCATAAACACCTCGCAAGTAGTGATTTTCTCGACCACCGCGGTCGTGATGATTCTGTTGTGGATTCTTATCAAGTACACGAGGATGGGGAAGTCGATGCGCGCCACTTCTCAGGATAGGACGATGGCGCAGCTCGTCGGAATCAATATCAACCGGGTCATCTCGTACACGTTCGTTATCGGGTCGGCGACCGCGGCGCTCGGCGGGGTTCTTATCAGCTCGCATATCGGTCAGATAAACTACTACATCGGTTTTATCGCGGGGATCAAAGCATTCGTGGCGGCGGTGCTCGGCGGGATCGGCAGTATCCCCGGCGCCGTGCTCGGGAGCTTCGTGCTCGGGTGGACCGAGTCGTTCGGCACCGGCTACATATCGAGCGACTATGAGGACGTTTTTGCGTTCGTTTTTCTGTTGATCATTCTCATCTTTCGGCCCGAAGGGTTGCTCGGTAAGTCGACGAAGCAGAAGGTGTAGCGGCCATGTTCAGCGTCAAAGAGATACGGAAAAGCGTGCTCATCGCTCTGTGGATCATGGTGCTGACCTTCCCGCTGATGGTTATCCGGGTCAATACGATCACCAACACGATCGAGTGGCGGTGGAACAACCTCGTGATGATCGGAATCGGTTCGCTGCTCATCTCGCACCTGTGGCGATACTTGCTCGAGCGTGGGCCGCAGGGGCGCCGCGGCGGGCGGCGGGATTCTACTTCGATTCCGACGGCGGACGTCGACGCGACGAGCATCGGCCCGGTAAAGGCTGAAACCGTCGGAGGCGCCACGAGTGGCTTCGGTCGGCGGATGACCGACGCGCTCCGTCGATTCACCGCGTCGCGCGCTCTTTTCGGAAAACGGACCGTCAAGCTTCCCGCTTACGGCGTTCTGCTGGTGTTGGTGCTGATCTATCCGATGATCACTTCGCTCTATCAGACGAGCATCATGATCACCGCGCTTACCTTTACGATTCTCGCGCTGGGGCTGAACATAGCGATCGGCCTCGGCGGACTTCTTCATCTCGGCTATGCGGCGTTCTACGCGGTCGGCGCGTACGCCTACGCGCTTCTCAATATCCACTACGGCATCGGGTTCTGGGTGGCGCTTCCTATCGGCGCCGCGTTGGCGGCACTCCTCGGCATCGTGCTCGGCGTATCGGTGCTTCGCCTCGGCGGTGACTACCTGGGAATCGTTACTCTCGGGTTCGCCGAGATCGTCAGGATCGTGCTTGAGAACTCGGTGGGTCTTACAAACGGTCCGCGCGGGATTCCCGGAGTGGACCGTCCGCGGCTTTTCGGGCTCGATCTGAGCCTCTCGCAGGCGACCGACTACACTTACTACATCGCCGTCGGGCTCACCGTGCTCACGGTTTTTTTCGTCTATCGGCTGGAGAACTCCCGCGTCGGGCGTACGTGGGAGGCGATGCGGGAAGACGACATCGCTTCGGAGGCGATGGGCGTCGACCTCACCCGCGCGAAACTCAGGGCTTTTGCGCTGAGTTCGGTGTTCGCCGGGATTGCCGGAGTCCTCTTCGCGGCGAAGACGACGTTCGTCAGCCCGAAAAGTTTTACGCTGCTCGAGTCGGTCACCGTCTTGCTCGCCATCGTGCTCGGCGGTATCGGGTCGATCCCCGGCGTCATCATCGGCGCGCTCATCGTCAGTCTGCTGCCCGAGGTGCTTCGCGAGTTCAGTCAGTACCGAATGCTTCTCTTCGGCGCCGTTCTGGTAATCATGATGGTATTCCGTCCGGGAGGCGTGATTCCCAAACGTCGGAAGGCGTATCGTTTTACCCCCGCCGAGATTCTTCAACCGGCCTCCAACGCCGGCGGGTCCGAGAGGGATGCGTGAGATGGTTCTCGACATCAAAGGTCTGACCATGGACTTCGGTGGGTTGCGCGCGGTCAACGCGTTTGATTGTCGAATCGAAAAGAACGAGATCGTCGCGCTTATCGGGCCGAACGGCGCGGGCAAAACGACGGTGTTCAACTGCATCACCGGCGTCTATAAGCCGAACGGCGGGACCATCCATATCACGCCGCCCGGCGGCGAGACGCAACGGATAAACGGCGTGCGGCCGCACAGGATTACCGAACGCGGACTTGCCCGAACGTTTCAAAACATCAGATTGTTTCAGAACATGACCGTGCTCGAGAACGTCATGATGGGCCGCCACTGCCGGCTCAAGTCGGGAATCATGGGCGCGGTCCTCAGGGACCCGGCGACGCGGGCCGAGGAGCGAAAGCTCGTTGAAGACAGCTATGCCGTGCTCGAAGAGCTCGGCCTTGCCGGGTGGGTTAATGAGGCGGCGAAAAACCTTCCGTACGGCGCCCAGCGCCGACTTGAAATCGCCCGAGCGCTCGCGACCGATCCGTTTCTGCTGCTCCTCGATGAGCCGGCCGCCGGAATGAACCCGGAGGAGACCCGCAGGCTCGACCGGTTGATCCTTCAGATCCGAGACGGCAGGGACATTACGATACTTCTTATCGAGCACGATATGAATCTTGTGATGAGACTTTCCGAGCGGATCCTC
>JAJRYZ010000015.1 GCA_024275515.1 Spirochaetota bacterium | reverse complement strand
CTCTGGCCTCGGGCATGGCCGATAATCAGGAGGGGATCGATTCGGGAGGATCGGGAGCTCGGGCGTACGCGGAGGCGGTGGGGACGTACTTGGCGTTTGCGGTGGATCGGGGCGCCGATTACTACAGTACTGTTTGCTCGTGGCATAATAGTGGAGAAAAAATTCGTAATACATTCGGTCGTCAGGCGATTCCGATGGTATGGGATTATGCCGAGGGCAATCCATTCAGTAAATCGACAGGAAACTTTCTCGGAGCGGTAGCATGGATTGTGAAGGTAATCGGAGAGCTTCCCGCGATTGAAGGATCGGAAGGCATAGCGACACAAAGGGACGTAAATGCGTCGCCACTTTCGGATTCGGAAGTCGTAATCGCGACCGACCCTCCGTACTATGACAATATCGGGTACGCCGACCTGAGTGACTTTTTCTATGTCTGGTTGCGCCGGGCGCTTCGTAGGGTTTTCCCTGAACTCTTCAGCACCGTTCTTGTCCCGAAAACTCCTGAACTTGTGGCGACCCCGTATCGGTTTGCAGGAGACAAAAAGCAGGCGGAGCAACATTTCGAATCAGGAATGCGAGAGGCCTTCGAACGTATCCACGCAATCCACAACCCGGCCGTTCCGTTTTCATTGTACTACGCGTTCAAACAGTCGGAGAAAACCGACAGCGAAGGAATAGCGAGCACGGGATGGGAAACGATGCTAAACGCGCTCATTTCAACCGGATTTCAGGTCGTTGGGACGTGGCCAGTCAGAACAGAGCGAGGAACTCGTTCGACTGGAATCGGCACTAACGCGCTCGCCTCCTCCATCGTCCTCGTGTGCCGCAAGCGCCCGTCCGACGCTCCGGTTTCCACGCGCGGAAAGTTCATAGCCGAGCTTAAACGGGAACTCGCATCATCACTCAAAACGCTTCTGGAAACAAACATCCCTCCGGTCGATCTGCAGCAGGCGGTGATCGGTCCGGGCATGGCCGTCTATTCGAAGTATCGTGAAGTACGCGAAGCCGAAGGGACGATGTCGGTTCATGACGCCCTCGTCCTCATCAACGGCACCTTGGACGAGATCTTAAACGAAGAGGAAACGGAGCTCGACGACCATACACGATGGGCGCTTGCGTGGTTCGAACAGTACGGGCTCGATGAAGGCGATTACGGAGTTGCGGAGGTGCTTGCAAACGCCAAGGCTGTTTCGGTTCGGGGAATGGTCGAGGCGGGTTTTCTTCACTCGCGAGCCGGCAAGGTTCGTCTGCTAAGACGCGATGAACTTGCCGATGAGTGGAGTCCCGAAAGCGACACGACCTTCACCATATGGGAGGCTACGCAGCATCTGGTCAGTGCGTTCGACGGCGGGGGAGAGGAGCGGGCGGGCAGAATCTTCGCGAAACTGACCGAGGAACAGGCGGAGTCGGCCAAGTCGCTCTGCTATCGCCTCTACACTATCTGCGACCGAAAGAGATGGACTGAGGAAGCGGTTCTCTACAACACGTTTATCTCCTCATTCTCCGGAGTGACCGAAGTCGCGAGAGAAGCATCGAAACCGAAGATGCAGAGCGAGCTGATATAGGAAGAGGATATGGCGAAATCATTCCGTGAACGAATCAACGATCTACTCATGACGATCCGCAAGCCCATCGCCGAGTACGGCATCGACCGGTTCAAGGCACGTTTCGGCTCGAACTGGGAGCGCGAGCTCTTTGCCGTCGTCTCGGAAAAGGCTAATGAGAAGACCTCGGACGATCCGGCAAAGTGGGAGATCTCGCTCTGGATCGGGATCTACCTCGGCTCGTGGAGGGAGGTATTCTCGAGCACCCTTTCAAATCACGACCGGAGCGTGCTCTACGAACTGCGCGATTACCGGAACGATTGGGCTCACCAGGAAGCTTTTGATTTCGACCGCGCCTACAGAGCGCACGACTCCGCCGAACTATTCCTGAAGGCGATCAACTCGCCGATTTCGGAGCTCATACACGAACGTAAGGAAGAGTTGCAGCGCGAACGTTACTCGAAACCGCCGAAACGGAAAATCGCCAAGATAAGAGTAAATCCGCAGGCCAATCTCAAGCCGTGGCGAGAGGTCGCCGTCCCGCACGTCGACGTTCAGAGGGGAACCTACAGCCTGGCGGAGTTCGCGGCGGACCTGTGGGAAGTCTATAGAACTGCAACGGGAACGCCGGGAGCAAAAGCGCTCCCTGAGTATTCGGATCCAAAGGAGTTTTTCGGTCGTACCTATATCACGCAGGGACTCGCCAATCTGCTCGATGTCGGACTAAAAAGGCTGAGCAAAAGCGGCGGAGAACCGGTGGTTCAGTTGCAAACGAACTTCGGCGGCGGAAAGACTCATAGCATGCTCGCTCTTTTTCACCTCGCCTCGGGTATCAAGACGTCGGACCTTCCGGGTATCGACGAGTTCGTCCGCGAGCGCTCGTTATCGATACCAAAAGGCATCCGCCGGGCCGTCGTCGTCGGAAACCAGGTTCAGCCGTCAACCGTCGAGCGAAAGCCCGACGGAACGAAGGTGCGCACAATCTGGGGCGAGATAGCGTATCAACTCGGCGGGAAGGCCGGATACGATATGGTCAAATCTGCCGACGAGTCGAGTACGAATCCGGGGGATGCGTTAAGAGCGTTGTTCAGGCGTTTCTCTCCGGCGGTCATCCTTATCGACGAATGGGTCGCCTACGCGCGTCAGCTTTTCGACCGCACCGACCTCCTTCCCGCCGGATCGTTCGATACGCAATTCACCTTCGCGCAGACCCTCACCGAGGCGGTTCGGGCCGCCGACGGAACGCTTCTAGTGCTGAGTCTCCCGCAATCGCTCGACGAGCAGGGAAGCGTGGGTGGCGAGGAAGCGCTGACGCGTCTTCAGACCGTCGTCGGGCGTCTCGAAAGTACCTGGCAGCCGGCGACGCAGGATGAAGCGTACGAGATCGTCAGGCGGCGACTGTTCGAGTCGGATATGGATACGCAGTCCCGGGGAGGCGTTGTGCGCGCTTATTCGGGTATCTACAACGCGAACGCCGCCGACTTCCCCGCGCGTGCCCGCGAGAAAGAGTATTCCGAGCGGATGACTCGAACCTATCCGATTCATCCCGAACTGTTCGACTATCTGTACCGCAACTGGTCGACAATACCGAGGTTTCAGCAGACGCGAGGCGTCCTCCGACTCATGGCATCGGTCATCCACTCTCTCTGGGTCGACGAGGATCGTAGCTTGATGATCATGCCGGGAAACGTCCCGCTCGACGATCCGACGGTCAGAAGCGAGTTTACCAAGTTCCTCGGGACCGCATGGAACAACATTATTGAGGCGGAAATCGACGGTGAAAACAGCGTGGCGGAAAACGTCGACCGCGAAAACGTCGCGATGGGACGGGTAGCGGCGGGGAGAAGGATCGCACGCGCGCTTTTTCTCGCGACAAGTCCTCTCGGGAAGGCGAGCCAACACGGTGTGGACGGCCGTTCGGTCAAACTGGGCACCGTGCAGCCGGGAGAGAAACCCGCGGTCTTCGGAGACGCGATCAGTCATGTCGCCAAAGCGAGCGTTTATCTCTACAGCGAAAACGAACGCTATTGGTACTCCGAGCGCCCGACGCTCCGGAAGCTTGCGGATGATCGCAAAGGCCTCCTCATGGAGAAACCGGATGAGCTTATGGATGCGCTCATTGGGAAACTGGAGAAGAGTCCGAAAGTCAAGGAGAAGGCCGATTTCGCCCGGGTACACATAGCGCCCAGGAGCGCATCCGACGTTGCAGACACTCAGAGTGTCGGGCTTATCATCGTCTCTCCTGAAGAATCGCATACGGGCGGAGAAACCAAATCGGACGCCATGGTCAAAGCCGGGACGATCCTTGAATCGCGCGGCGTCGGTCCCCGAATCAACAAAAACGCGGTTGTGTTCGCCGCCGCCGACCGGACTCGCCTTCGAGCTCTTCTCGACGCGGTTGCCTCTTGGCTCGCGTGGAAAGAAATCGTTTACGACGCAGAAGTCCGCGGGACGATCGAAGTGACCAAAGGGCAACTCAGCTCGGCCCGGGCCGAGCAGGAACGACTCGTTCGGATAATCGAGGATCGAATTCCGGAAACCTATAAATGGCTTTTCGTGCCCACTCAGAACTCCGCGCGCGATCCGATCGAGATCACCGAACACGCGATCAACGGCCCCAGGCCTATCGCATTGAAGGCGAACGCCGTCCTGATCAAGAACGACTGGCTCCTGTCCGTCATGGACGGGCCCCGTCTTCGCTACGAGATCGATTCGGTTCCCTTGTGGAAAAACAGCCTTGTCGAAGCAGCGAACCTGTACGAATACTTTGCTCGCTATGTGTATCTACCGAGGGTCGCCTCACCGGATGTCATTCGAGGAGCGATTCAGGAGGGCGTGGGAAGGTTGACATGGCGCGACGAGACGTTTGCACTCGCCGCCTCTTACGATGAATCCGCCGACACGTTCACCGGTCTCATCGCCGACGAAACGGTAATGAACATGAATCTCGATGGGTGCGTGCTCGTACATCCGGAGCTTGCGGAGAAGCATCTTCGTATCACCATTGATGGAGAAGGTCACGCGACACCTCGGTCAAAAGACGATCCAGAACCCGGAAGTGGCGGCGGGGGGGCCGCCCGGCCGCCTGAGCCGGAGGCTGCACCGGCGCCGAAACGGAGGCGGTTTTTCGGTTCGGTCGATTTGGATCCTATGACTCCCTCGAGCAAGATGGGAGTGATCCTCGAAGAGGTCCTCGTGCACCTTACCGGCGCCGGCGCGGATGTACGGCTTCATCTCGATATTCAGGCGTACAAGCCGGACGGATTCAGCGACAGCGTCGTGAACACGGTCGGCGAAAACGCCGCGACCCTCGGATTCTCCGAGAAGGGATTTGAGGAGGAGTGAGTGAGCGTCCTCCGTGGTTGAGAGTACGGAAATCGGAGACCGGCCGGCTATGGATGGAATGAATATGTGTATCGTGGCGTCGGGGTTCTCCTGATTGTCCTCGTCGTTCTCGAAATCCCGGGTTTTCTCTTTATCAAGCTGCTGGGTGGAAAACGTTCATCCGGCTCTTTCGCCGTCAACCCCGAAAGAACACGTGTCAGAATACACGGATTCTGGTCGAAAGCCGTTGAAGTCGTGATACCCGAGAGAGCGGTTTTGGTCATCGATGAGCTGATCCTGATCAGCCCCGGCCGGAGTGCGGCCGACACCGGTGCGCAGCATCGGCCCCGGTCTCTTTTCAAAGACCGCTATGAGATTTCCATCCGTACGATTCATCAAAATGATCAGGAAAGGAACCGGCTGCTTCATTTTGTTGGGAATTGGGTTTACACAAACGTCACGCTGTGAACTCGAAGCGAACCGATGAAGGCGGCCCCGGCCCATCCAGGAGTTCGCATTTTAGGAGTGAAGCCGGCGTTCGCTTCGGCGCTCACATCGTCCT
>JAJRYZ010000242.1 GCA_024275515.1 Spirochaetota bacterium | reverse complement strand
TCCTTTTTTACCAAACGAGAGGCGGTTCGGAAGAAAGATAAACGACGAACGCTCAAGCCACCTCTTCGGCCGTTTCGCGTGGTCGTCACGTTCGCTCCGACCCGTCCTCTTGCCGCATGAACGCAATCGTGCCGACGCTCATGGTATTGCGGCTTTTATAGCAACAGTTTATAATATCATGAAATGTTGCTAAAATCGAAAGACGAGATCACCGGATACTTCGAGGAGAACCGTGAGCTGTGCAAACGCACACGGGAACTCTTTTCGATCTTCGCCAACGAAACACGATTCAAGATTCTGTGCGTCCTGCGGGAAGGCGATTTCTGTGTGAGAGAGATCGTCGAGATCATCGAATCGGGACATTCGAACGTCTCCCAACAGCTCAAACTCTTGCGCCTCGGCGGATACGTCACGAGCGAACGTCACGGTAAAATGATCGTGTATCACCTGGCAAACGACATCGTCGACAGAACGATCGATTTTTTCCAGAACGTCTTGTTTCAGGACTCAACATCGCAAGGAGGAACCGGATGACCCAAGTAAAAGAGCGACACAGGCGGTATCTCACCGAAGTCTTCGGCGATCGCGTCAATTTCGACCCGACCGAACGAAAACTCTACGGCCATGACGTCGGCGACATGCCGCGGCTCATCACACCCCTCGTCGGAAGGACGATTCCCGACGGCGTCGTACAACCGGCCGACGAAAAAGAACTCGTGAGTCTGGTGCTTTGGGCGCGAAGCGAACGCATCGCGCTTACCCCACGCGGCAAGGCGACCTCGGGCTACGGAGGTGTGCTGCCGGTGCGACGCGGCCTTGTCGTCGATTTCTACCGGATGCGTTCGGTCCTTGAGATCGACGTCGAGAGAAAGCGCGTTCGCGTACAACCCGGGATATCGTGGGAGCATCTGGACAAAGCGCTCGCCGCGCACGGCCTCACGCTCAAGCTCTACCCCACCAGCTATCCCGGATCGACGGTGGGTGGGTGGCTCGCGCAGGGCGGCGCGGGGATCGGATCGTACGAGGCGGGGTGGTTCAGAGAGAACGTCGTATCGGCCGGGGTCGTTCTGCCGGACGGTGAGGTTCGCAGCTTTTCGGGCGCGGACCTCGATATGGTGAGCGACGCCGAAGGCGTCACCGGGCTCATTTCCGAAGTGACAGTTTCGGTCCAGGAGGCGTCCGAACTCGCGGTTACCGGCATAGTCGCCGATTCCGAACGGCAATTTCAGCAGGTTCTCGACGATATCGCCTCGTCGGATCTCCCGATCTGGTCGATTCTATTCATCAATCCAAAAATGGCCGAGCTCAAGAACAGGGCGCCGCTTCGCGAACACCTGGGCCACACGGCGGAGTCCCGTCCGCGCATTCCCGACGCCTACATCGCCACGGTCACCTATCGCGCTCGCGACGCGCAGAGCGTCCGTCCGGGCGTCGAGGGCCTCGTCGTGCGAAACGGAGCGCGCGTACTCGACCAGAAGGTGGCCGAGCACGAGTGGGAGAATCGTTTCAGAATCATGCTCGTAAAACGTCTCGGACCCAGCCTCGTGCCCGCCGAAATCGTGGTGCCTCTCGATTCGCTGGCGGCGGTGCTGACAGAGATAGGCCGCAAAATCGCCCAGCCGGTCGTCAAGGAGGGGATCGTCATTCGAAACGGCGCCGGGGGCAAACCCGAAGTGGTTATCCTCGGGTTCATCCCGAGCGATCGGCGCACCTTTGGCTATCATTTCATCTTCAGCCTGAGTCTTTCCATCACCAGGATCGCCGAGAAGTACGGCGGCCGCGCCTACGCGACCGGTCTCTACTTCAAGAACAAGGCGAAATCGATTCTCGGCGCCGAGCGCGTCGAGGCGCTCAGGCGGTTTAAGCGCGAGCACGATGAGGCGAGGATCATGAATCCCGGCAAGCTATACGGGATGTCGGCGATAAGCGCGGCAATCGGCTTCGCGCAGACGCTCGAGCCGGTGACAAGGGTTTTCGGCAACGCCTCAAAAACGCGCATAGGCGTGAGGGCGGACCGGCAGGTCAGAGACATTCCACCCGACATCGCCTGGTACGCCTACGCCTGTTCGCAGTGCGGCTTCTGCGTCGACGAGTGCGACCAGTTCTACGGGCGCGGATGGGAGAGTCAGTCGCCGCGTGGCAAGTGGTACTGGCTGCGCGAATACATGGAAGGGCGCGAAAAATGGAACCGGAAGATGGTCGATACCATCCTCTCGTGTACGACCTGCGAGCTGTGCAACCTCCGCTGTTCGGAGTCTCTCCCGATCGAGCCGTCCTGGATGAAGCTTCGCGGGAAACTCATTCAGGAGGAGAAGAGGATGACCTTCCCACCGTTCGAAATGATGGCGCAAGCGCTTACCACGCAGGGAAACATCTGGGCCGGATACCGAAAAACCCGCATCGACTGGTTTCCGCGGGATCTCACGGAGAAGCACGGTCCCGGAAAGCAGGCGAAGGCGATCTACTTCGCCGGCTGCACGGCAAGCTACGTCGAAAACGACATCGCGATCGCTACCGTTCGAGTTCTCGACGAAGCGGGTATCGATTTTGCGCACGTCGGCAAAGAGGAAAACTGCTGCGGAACTCCCATGCTCGTCGCGGGGAAATGGGACCTCTTCGCCGAGATGCTGGCGAGGAACGTCGAGCTGGTCAAGGCGGCGGGCGCCGACACGGTCATCTCCTCGTGTCCGGCATGCGACATGATGTGGCGGCACATCTACCCGCGATGGGCCGGGAAGCTGGGTATTTCTTACGACATCGAGGCGAAGCATTACAGCGAAGTCGTCGCCGAAAAAATCGCCTCGGGCGAGTTCACCTTTCCACGGTCGCAACGAAAGACGCCCGAACGGGTCACCTGGCACGACTCGTGCCACATCGGTCGGGTGTCGGGTGTCTACGAACCCCCGCGGGAATTGATCCGAGCGAATCCGAACGCCGAGTTCGTCGAAATGGCCTCGAATCGCGACCAGGGTCGGTGTTGCGGGAGTGTCTTGACGCTGATCAAAGAGCCGAGCGTAGCCGCCGACATCGGAGAGCACCGCTTGAGCGAAGCGGTCGCCGTCGGCGCCGGAAAGGTTCTCTCTTTGTGCCCCTGCTGCCAGTTCCAGCTTCGCGTCTCGGCTGAAAAGAAAGAGACTCGGGTGGAGGTCGTCGACCTTGCACGCTACACCGCCGAGGCGCTCGGCTATGAGCTACCCGATCCGAACCCCGAAGTGCGCAAACAGTGGGCGGTGTTCGAGGCAATGATCGACCTGATGACGCCGGAGGGCTTCGCCGAATTGATGGGATCGATGTGGCCCGAACTTTTCGACGCGATGCCGCCGGGGATGGGCGGAATGATGCGCGCGGCGGCGAAGATCCCTTTTGCGCTTACCATGATGAAGCCGCTCTTTCCGCTGCTTTTTCCCATTCTCCTTCCCGGAATGATGCCCAAGGTGATGACGGTCTTACTCGATCGGGTGGCCGACAGGATCCCGATGCCCGACTATATGGCCGAACAGATGCCCGACATCATGCCGGCGGTCATGAACAACCTGATGCCTCACATGATCGGCGAGTTGGTACCGTTGATAACCGACCCGATGATCGCGTATCTGAAAGCGGGCACAAAGGTCCGGAATCCGAACCGCTAAGCGGGCGCCCGATTGCCCCGATCGCGCGGGGTGTGGTTGAATGGGTCCATGCCACACTCCGCGGTACAGTCGATGCGCGAACTGTTCTCATACGTGGAGCGGTTCCGCAACGATCGTTTCGTCGTGAAGATCGACGATGGAATCGTGCGACACGACGCGTTCGATTCCTTCGTCGAAGATCTTGCTCACGTCGCGAGGGTGGGTGTTCGGCTCCTTCTCGTCGCGGGCGCCCGGGGCCGAATAGAGGAGATCCTCGCCCGCTACGGAATGTCCGGTGAGCTGATCGACGGGACTCGGATCTCGCCGCCTGCGGCGATGCCGTTGATCGAAATGGCGGCTTTCGACGTCGCCACCAAGATCATGACCCGCGTGACCGGGTACGGCATCGACGCGGTCATCGGCAACTGGGTACGCGCGCGCACGCTTGGAGTAGTCAACGGCGTCGACTATCTGAACACCGGAGAAGTCGATCGAATCGAGCTGCGGCACGTCGAACGTCTTCTCGACGACGGTGTGGTTCCCATCTTCCCGTGCATCGGATGGAACCGGCGAGGCGAACCGTATAACATTTCATCGGACCGCCTCGCCGGCGATCTTGCGGTCGCCGTCGGAGCGACGAAATTGCTTTTCTGTCTCGCCGGTCCTACGCGACTTCCGGACCGCATCACCGCCGATGAGGCCGAGGCGCTAAGCGCGCGACCCGCGGAAACGCCGACCGATCCGAAAACCGACGCTTCCGAATCGGTGCTCCTCGAAGTCTCCGCCCGCGTCTGTCGGGCGGGAGTCGATCGGGTGCAGATAATCGACGGCACGACGGACGGCATGCTGCTCCGCGAAGTATTTACCAATATCGGCGCGGGGACGATGATATACGCGTCCGAGTACGCATCGATACGACCGTTTCGGCCGTCCGACGCGACGGCGGTCCTCCGGATCATGCAGCCGGCTATCCGCAACGGACGTCTCCTGCCGCGGAGCGTCGCGGATATCGAATCGTGCGCCGACCGGCTCGTCGTCTATACGATCGACGGAACCGTCCACGGGGTCGCCGGGTTCGCGTCGATCGGAGAACACGAAGGAGAGGTTTTCGCCCTTGCCGTCGACGACGCCGTGGCAGACCTCGGAGTCGGAAAGGAACTCGTCGAGTACCTTCTCGACCGGGCGCAGAAGGAGGGCTTCGCACGCGTGTTTGCGCTTACGACTCAGGCGTACGATTGGTTTCTTCGGTGGGGATTCCGCGGTGCAACCGTAGCCGATCTTCCGCCGTCGCGAAGAAAAAGCTATGATTGCACCCGCAACTCCCGGATTCTCGTCCGGGAATTGCGGTGACGACGGGTCGTGAAGACGACAGGACGACGCGTCAACGGTTCTGAGTTCGGACCGGCGCTTCGCCTTTCGCACGACATGCACCGCGGAGGCACGGTTGAAACACTACACGGCGCACGAGTTTCAGCGGGTGCTGCCGTCTCCTGTGGGACCGCACCCGTTGGATCGCCTCATCACCCCGCGAAGGGCGGCGCGGTTTCGTCAGGTGCTCGCCAGACGCACCGTCGCCCTCACCGTCGTCCTCGACGAATGCCACGATCCCCACAACGCAACCGCGGTCGTCCGCAGCTGCGAAGCCTTCGGCGTCCACCGCGTTCATGTCGTCGCCGCCCGAAACAGCTTCAGAGTCAACAGGAAGATCAGCCAGGGCGCGCATCTGTACACCGACGTACGCCGGCACGAGAGCATAGAGGCGGCGTACCGTCATTTGCGAGAATCCGGCTATGCGATCCTCGCGTCGAGCCTTGCCTCCGAGGCGGTCGTCGACCCTCATGAGCTCACCGAGCGTCTTGCCCGGGCGCCGTTGGCCCTCGTCTTCGGTAACGAAGAGGTCGGGCTCTCTGAAACCGCGACGGGGCTTGCCGACGGAAGTTTTTTCATTCCGCTGTGCGGTCTTACGCAGAGTCTCAATCTTTCGGTCACCGTAGCCGTTACGCTGTTCAGCATACGTCACGCCGCGCTTGCCTCCGATCGCCCGGGAGATATGAGCGCAGAAGAGCAACGCACGTGGTACGACTGCTGGGTCCGACGACAGGCCGCTCGAGGTCGAAAAAGCGCGGACGAATGATCCGCCCTCGCCGGGAGAGCGCGACGACTCTATTCCGACACTTTGACCTCGACCCCCCCCATGACGACGAAGGCGCGGATTCTCAGCAGCGGGCCGCCCGACCCGGTGTTGCCGCGGGAGTTATTCTCCACACCGCCGAGGATGGGAACCCCGGTAACCTCCACGTCGAGCCCGGCGGGTACCTTGATGTCGCAGCCGCCCATGACGGCGAAAATGTTCAATTCGGTGAGCCCCGGCGGCAACTCGGCCTCGGTAAAGTCGAGTTCGACCCCGCCCATGAAAGCGACGACGGTCGACCGCTTCGCCGGTCGCCAAACGCCCTTTCTTTAGGTTCCTCCGAGAATCGCGATCATCGTGTCGTGCTCCGACACCCGACCACGATTGAGCCTGACGGGGGGAGCGTCGTTCGCCTCCGCCGCCCGCTCTTCATCGTCGAACCGCGGAAGATCGCGTATTATTTCCATGAGTTCGTGTTTGCCGCCGGCGGCGTGCGCCGCCTCGATCAACCGCTCGAGCTCTTTCTCGTCGATATTGTCGTGAGCGTAGTTGAGCTTGAGCTGGTTCACCACCCGCTCGCGTGCCTCGATGAGCGATATGTGATCGTATTCCTGTAGGTCTCTCATTCTCTGCTCCTGTTCCGTTGTCGTGAAGCATAGATCGTTCCACCGGCCCGGTCAACGGACGGGCCGTCTCCACCCCCGAGGCGACCTCTCCGCGACGCGGTCGCCTCGAGCAGGAGGGGTTCTCGGTTTAGGTAGCCGCATGGTGAGTCACCGCATTCGAACAATTGTTCTTGCCACACAACATCTGGTGTGGTATCATCGGATCGGACCGACAATAAGCGCTACATCTGGTGCATAGAGGACAAAGAAGTCGCCGATGAGATGTCCCCACTGCGGCAGCATCGAGGACCGCGTCATCGAATCCCGCCAGAACACGACGGGAACCGTTATTCGCAGACGTCGTGAATGCGGCGTCTGTTCGTACCGTTTTACCTCGTACGAGCATATCGAGGAGAAACCGCTCAAGGTGATCAAGCGGGACGGAAGGCGCGAACCCTTCGATTTACGCAAACTCGAGCTTGGAATACAGAAGTCGCTTGAGAAGCGGCCCGTTTCGCAACAGGTCGTCGAAGAGATGCTCCATGAAATCGAGGACGGTGCGGTCCTGAAAGCGAAAAACAACCGCGAGATTTCGACCGAAGAAATCGGCGAAATGGTGCTCGAAAAGCTCTACGATATCGACCGGGTCGCGTATGTACGGTTCGCGTCGGTGTATCGGATGTTCGACAACGTCGAAGAGTTTCTTCTGGCTATCGAAGAGCTCGCGCACCAGGAAATAAAAAAAACGTAGGAACCACGGCGCCGACGACCGAGGGCCGTGAAACTGGGAGGGGATCTTTTGAGTTCTCAGGAAATGGAATGGAGCGCATATCTCGGTTTGGGCCGCACATCCGATAATCCGTGGTTGCGAAACGTCGTCAAACGCGACGGCAGCCTCGAGCAGTACAATCGATGGAAAATAGCTGCGGCCGTCGAAAAGGCCGTCCGGGTGACCCGGCGCGACGAAGACCGCGATCTCGTCGAGCGGTTGACCGATCGCGTAGAGGACCGACTTCGCGCCTTCATGAGTTCGCGTCATCCTAACTCCGCCCCGGCGATAGAAGAGATACAGGATATCGTCGAAACGGTTCTCATCGAAGCCGGTGAAGTCGACATCGCCAAGGCCTATATCATCTATCGCGCGCGCCACGAGGTAATTCGCGATACCAAGAAGCTTCTGCTCGATATCGACAGCACGATGGACGGCTACCTCTCGCAATCGGACTGGCGAGTCAACGAAAACGCCAACGTCAACTTTTCGCTCGGAGGGCTGATCCTCCACAATTCGGGGACGATCACCGCCAACTACTGGCTGAAAAACATCTACCCGAGAGAAATCGCCGATGCGCACCGAAACGGCGATCTGCATATCCATGACCTGTCGATGTTCTCCGGATACTGCGCCGGATGGTCTCTCGAGCAGTTGATCAGAATCGGACTCGGCGGGGTACCCGACAAGATCACGTCGAGCCCGGCGCGACATCTTTCGACGCTGTCGCAGCAGATGGTCAATTTTCTCGGAATCATGCAAAACGAGTGGGCCGGCGCGCAAGCGCTTTCAAGCTTCGACACCTACCTTGCTCCGTTCGTGCGAGAAGACTCGCTGGACGACGGGGAAATCCGGCAGGCGCTGCAGAGCTTCGTCTTCGGCGTCAACACGCCGTCGCGGTGGGGATCGCAGGCGCCGTTCACCAATATTACGCTCGACTGGACCGTGCCGCCGGATCTTGCCGACAGACCGGCAATCGTCGGCGGCAAAGAGACGAGCTTCACCTACGGCGATTGTCAGCCGGAGATGGACACGATCAACCGTGTCTTTATCGAACTTATGATCGCCGGCGACGCCAACGGGCGAGGTTTCCAATACCCGATCCCCACGTACAACATCACCGCCGACTTCGCGTGGGAATCGGTCAACGTCCGGCCGTTGTTCGAAATGACCGCCAAATACGGCACTCCGTACTTCCAGAACTTCGTCAACTCGGACCTCGACCCGCGCGACGTGCGGTCGATGTGTTGCAGACTTCAGCTCGACAAGCGCGAGTTACGCCGACGCGGCGGCGGGCTGTTCGGTTCCGACGAGCTCACGGGTTCGATCGGCGTGGTCACGATCAATCTTCCCAGAATCGGATACCTGGCAAGGAGTCGCTCCGATTTTTTCAGGCGCCTCGACGAGCTTATGGACCTCGCGGCCGAGTCGCTCTCCATCAAACGCAAGGTCATTGAACGATTGATGGACGCGGGACTTTTTCCCTATACCAAGCGTTACCTGTCGGGTCTCGACAACCATTTCTCGACGATCGGCCTTACCGGGATGAACGAGTGCCTGCTCAATTTTCTCGACACCGATATCGCCTGCGAAGAAGGACGGGGGTTCGCCGTCGAAGTGCTCGATCATATGCGCGATCGGCTCGTCCGCTACCAGGAGCGGACCGGAGATCTCCATAATCTGGAGGCGACTCCGGCCGAGAGCGCCGGCTATCGATTGGCAAAACACGACCGCGAACGGTATCCCGACCTCATCGCCGGCGGCGCCGACGAAGTATTCTATACGAATTCGACTCAATTGCCGGTCGACTATACCGAGGATATCTTCGAAGCGCTCGATTTACAGGAAGAACTGCAGACGAAGTATACCGGTGGAACGGTGTTCCACGGTTTTCTCGGCGAAGCGCTGGACGATTGGAGGTCATGCAGAAACCTCGTCAGAGCGATCGCCGAGAACTATCGAATACCCTACTTCACGATTTCGCCGACC
Source organism: Spirochaetota bacterium (assembly GCA_024275515.1). Classification (GTDB taxonomy): domain Bacteria; phylum Spirochaetota; class Spirochaetia; order ARS1246; family ARS1246; genus JAJRYZ01. The sequence continues at coordinate 6,177 of JAJRYZ010000242.1, read as the reverse complement.
TTCTCGGTGTGTCCGATCCACGGCTATCTCCGCGGAGAACAGCCGTACTGCCCGACATGCGGAGATGAACGCAAGGCGGCGATACGCGAAAAAATCTCGGCGCTCGAAGAGGAAAAGCGGGCGTTGTTGTCGAACTGATCGCGGGAAACAGGAGACACGAGTCATGAGACGAATCGAAGAAATCGAACACGAAATCGAGGCGTTGCGTCGCGAACTCGAATCGACGCACGGTACCGAGACCGAAGTATACTCGAGGATCGTCGGCTACTACCGATCGTTACATAACTGGAATCGAGGCAAGCGCGAAGAGTTTCGACATCGCGTTGCTTTTTCGGATCTCACCGGGTCGACAACGACCGAGCCGAATCGCTTCGCACGCGAAGCGACGCCGGTACGCTTCGAGCTGTTTATTCGCGCCTCATGTCCGAACTGCCCGCCGATGAAAACGGCCGCCGAACGTCTTGACATCCCGGGAACGACGATCGATGTCGACACCCAGGCGGGCGCTCTTCGGGCTTCCGAGTTGGCGATATACGCGACGCCGACGATCGTTTTTTTCGGCGCCGACGACGAAGAGACGCACCGGAGGACCTCCGCCTCCGCGATCGGGCGCGTGGTCCCGGCGGTGTGAGCTATCGCAACATTACCGCGCTCGGGCTTCTCAAAACGTCGCTCATCGACTTTCCCGGACGCGTGGCCGCCGTCCTGTTTACCAAGGGATGCAGTTTCCGTTGCCCGTTTTGCCACAATCCCGAACTGACCGGTGACGCCGAGGGGCCTGTTCCGCCGGACTTCGTCCCCGCGCGGGAAGTTCTCGCTTTCCTGGATAAACGTCGTCGCGTGCTCGACGGCGTGGTAATTACCGGAGGCGAGCCTCTCTCTCACGCCTGGATAGGCGAGATCGCCGGCATGGTCAAATCGCGGAGCCTCGCGCTCAAGATCGACACCAACGGCTCCTACCCCGAACGGCTCGAGGAGATCGCGCCCGACTATGTCGCCGTCGACGTCAAATGCGCTCCCGACCGCTACCACGAAGTTACGAACTCCCGGGAACTCGCCGACAGGACCGTCGCCGGAATCAAGCGAACCGTCGCCTGGGTTCTCGCCGAAAACGTCGAGCACGAGTTTCGCACGACGGTGGTTCCGGGCCTGGTGGATATCGAAGGCTTCGAGCGAATGCTCGACCTCATCGAAGGGGTCAACCGCTACGTACTTCAGGCTTTCCGCCCGGGGAGGACCCTCGATCCGGAGTTTTCGCGTCGAATCCCCTACCCCGCCGAGGTTCTCGGGCGAATGAAGGCGGCCGCCGAGCGACGCGGCATTCGTTGTCTTATCCGGGCGACTCGAGCGACCCGAGCGCCGGCTCTCGGGAGCGCGTCGCGACGCAGCGCCTTCATAGCATCGATTTAAGCTGACGCTTTTCCTTTCGCCGGCCGCGCCGTGGTGATTCCGGCGTGGCCGGTCGAATTCGGTTTCGCTCGGGGTCCCTCCAATCCTCTTGATGCGCGGCGGTGCGCTCTGATACGGTGGCTTTCAGGACGCGCCGCCGCTTGATGCGCGTGTTCGAAAAGAGGTGTCGTTTTGTGAGACGAGTGCTGGTGTTCGGAACGTTCGACGTGCTGCACCGCGGACACATCCATTTCCTCAAACAGGCGCGACGCAAAGGCGGGTGGCTCATCGCCTCCGTTGCGCGCGACGAGTACGTGCGAACGGCGAAGCGTCGGGAACCGTTTCATCATGAAGGTGAGCGGATTACGCGGCTGCTGGAAACAGGCCTCGTCGACGAAGCGTATCTCTCGGACGAGGACGTCGGCAGCTACGGTGTGATTGTGGAAAGCAGACCGGACGTGGTCTGCTTCGGCCACGATCAGTCGATGCTCCGGAACCACCTCGAAGCGTGGCTCAAGCGCCGGAAGTGTGAGATTCGCACCTATGTTCTCGACGCGTTTCATCCGGAACGATACAAATCCTCCATTATCATCCCACCGAAGAACGACGAATAACGCCCGCCGCCGAAATCGCGACGGCTCGACCTACACCGCCGTGGGATCGACCAGAAAAACATCGATGCCCTTTAGCAGATTGATCGAAACCATCCACTTGTAACCCGATACTTCGTCGCGGAAACGGAAACTGTACAACCGGTCGCGGTGGTAGAACTCCATGCGTTCTTCGGTCTGGATATTGACGCCCGTTATCTCGGAAATCGGAAACTCGAACGTCCCGTCTCGCCGGGAATCGAAGAGGAGCCTTTCCGGGTAGAGGGTGAGCGATCCGTAAGCGCTTCGTCTCATCGTCTCGCGCTTGTACCCGGTAAGCATCCACGCCGGACCGTCGGAGTATAGCGGCTCGTCGTTCGCGTCCGAGCGCCGTTCGGCGAAATACTTCTCGATGCGATCAATTTGCCACAGGTTCCATTCTCGAATCGTTCCGAACCTACCGCCGCCGAAGAAACCGTACTCGGTATACGTGACCGTGCAGCCGCACGCGCGGCATCGCAGCACGTGTCGATCCGTTTCAAGCGCACCGATCGCCGAGCACGACTGACAGACGAAGAGCGCGAGGTTCAAGCCGTCGGCCCTTCTCCGGCTTCGGTACCGGTTCATGTGCTTTCGTTGGTAATCCGACTCGTCGTACAGAAGCAGCCCGGAGATCCGTTGATGGACCTCATCGACGCTGAGTCTCGAGAGTTCTTCCACCGACAAACCGAGCCGAAAATCGACGGTGACGGGGCCCTTTCGGCGCTTCCTCGACCATCGCGGAAGCGCGAGGAAAGCGCCCTGGATAATCGGGACGACGACCGGAATCCGAAGCGCCTTTGCGAGTTTCGCCGTCGCAAACAGCGGCGGCAGCGAATGTCCGTCCCAGTTTCGCCTGCCTTCGGCGAACACGCCGATCACTCCTCCCTTCTTCCGCACCTCGAAAATCGATTTCACGGTCTCAACGTCCGAGATCGCCTTGGATTTCGGAATTGCGCCGACGAGACCGAGCAGCGTCCGGACCGCCCGATTGCGAAACTGCCGGTCGGAAGTGACGAAGTAGATCGGGTCGGGAACAAAGTAGCCGACAAAAAAAGGATCCCAGAAACAGACGTGGTTGGGCAAAACGAGATACGGAGGAGAAATCGAGTCGAAAAGCGACAGATTTCGACCGCGTAGCCGGTAACGGGCGACCAGCCAGGCGCCGAAAGTCAGCTTCAGGAATCCATTGAACGTCCTGCTTGCGCGCAATCGTCGCGACATAGCGGCGGTACCCTCACCATGAGGAGCCGTCCGAGCCGGCACCGTCGTTCAGCAACGCCTCGTACTCCTCTCTCGTATTGATATTCCTGATCTCGGCGCCGCAGGGAACCGGGACACGCGCCGTGGGAAGGTTATCATACGCGCGCCGAATTCGATATTCCCCCTCGTGTATGAGTTTTCGAATGACCGGAAGCGTCGACTTCCGGTAGACCGCGAAAAGCGACTCGTACCGTCCCGTTCTGTCGACAGGAACGGCGATCTCGTTTCGAACAACCGCCCGGAAAAGCGAAGAGACAAGACCCTGATCGAAACGAGGGATATCGCAGGCGACGACGAAAGCGATATCATGACTCGCCGCGGCGATCGATCCGGCGATTCCTCCGATGGGACCGACGCCGGCCGGCTCGTCGCAGACCACCGATTCGGCCGGGACCCCGGGAGGCACGTCGTTACTGCCGACAAGAACCTCGTCGAACATCACGGAGAGCGCCTCGAACGAGCGCTCGATCAGAGAGCGGCCGCCGAACGCGAGCATCCTCTTGTCGCCGCCCATCCGCGTACTGCGCCCCCCGGCGAGCAGAACCGCCGTCGCGTCACGCTTCACGGTGAGCTGCCCGCCGACGACGCTCACCTTACAGGGGTCGAAATCGAAACCGCCGCAACCGTCGAAGTCAACGCAACGGTCGACGTGATCGAGAACTTCGCGCGCCGAGTTTTTCGTCGCCTCAACGCCGGCGCTTCTTAACATAAAAAAAAGATCCGGAACGACGACCGTTCGAAGCGAGTTGGATTCGCACACCACCAACTCCCCTCCGCTCAGTCGGCTTCGCAGCTGATCGATTCCGGCGGCGGCTCCGTCCGGACGCACTTTGAGCCAATAGACCCGGTCGGCCCCGGCGGCGAGCATCCTTGAGGTGTCCTTATCCCCGTTCGGATTTCTCTCTCGAATCAGCTCGAAAGCGCCCCGCAACGACGTGCAGACACCGCAGTCGCTCCGTCCCCGAACGCAGCGCCCGCCTCCTCCGCGAATCGTCGAGACCTTCAGGCCGACGACCGGCCGCGTCGCTCCCAACCGCGACGTGAAATGCGCGATAAGTCTGCAGGAGAAAAGCGTCTTCCCCGAATCGCGTCCGGCCGACCCGACGAGGATCATCCCCGGAAACCGGACCGGTGGCCGCTCGTCGACGCCGCCGGCCGATTCAGGGATGTCCTTCACCGTCGATCCACCCGCACCGCGCACGCCTTGAACTCCGGTATCTTTGCGATGGGGTCCAAAGCGGCGATCGTCAAAACGTTCGCCGGATTCTCTTTGAAGTGAAACGTCAAAAAAACGCAACCGGGAGCTACTCTTTCGGTCGGTTTCGCCGGAACTTCGATCCTCCCGCGCCGTGAAGCGACGACGATCATTTCGTCCACGCCGATCGAAAGCCTCTCGGCGTCCGTGAGATTGAGCTCGACAAACCCCGTCGGCACCAGATCGTCAAGTACCTCGCTGCGTCTCGTCATCGTGCCGGTATGCCAATGCTCGAGCATCCTGCCGGTTGTCAAAATGAACGGGTACTCATCGTCGGGCATCTCGGTCGGCGGGAGATAGGAAACGACGTGAAACTTCCCGCGCCCACGTGAAAACGCGTCGCGGTGCAGAAACTTGGTTCCCGGGTGGTCCCGGTCGGTGCATGGCCACTGCAACCCGTCCCCGTCGAGCCTGTCGTAGGTGATGCCCCCGTAAATCGGCGTGAGCCGGGCGATCTCCGCCGCCACCGAAGCGGCGTCGCGGTACTCCATCTCGTAACCCATTTTCGCCGCGACCGCGCAGATGATCCGCCAGTCCTCTCGGGCCTCCCCGGGTGCATCGACCGCCTTGCGCACCCGCTGAACGCGACGCTCGGTGTTGGTGAAAGTGCCGTCCTTTTCGGCGAACGCGGTGGCCGGAAGCACTACGTCCGCGAGTTCGGCGGTTTCGGTCAGAAAAATATCCTGGACGACCAGAAAATCGACGGTGTCGAGCGCCTCGGCGACGTGATTCACGTCCGGGTCGCTCAGCATCGGGTTCTCGCCCATGATGTAGAGCCCGCGAATTTTTTTCGCTTCGCACGCCTGCATAATCTCGACGACAGTCAGCCCGGGAACGGTCGACAGTGAGCCGCACTCCCACGCGTCGGAGAACTTTCGACTGATCTCCGGATCGTCCACCTTCTGATATCCGGGGTAGACGTTCGGAAGCGCGCCCAGATCGCAGGCGCCCTGGACGTTGTTCTGCCCGCGGAGAGGATTCACTCCCGCGCATTCCTTCCCCACGTTTCCGGTAAGCATCGCGAGATTCGCGAGCGAGAGCACGTTGTCGGTGCCGGTGGTGTGCTGCGTGATACCCATCGAGTAGATGATCGACGCGGTCTCCGCCGATGCAAAGGTTCTCGCCGCGCCGCGGATCAGATCGGCGGGAACTCCCGTCACCTTGGCGGCGAACTCCGGCGTACAATCGGCGACGGCCGACTCGACGGCCTCGAAACCTTCGGTCCTTTCACGGATGAAGTCTCGATCCTCGAGTCCTTCCGCCAGAATGACGTGCATCATCGCGTTGATCAACGCCACGTCGGAGCCCGGTTTGTGCTGAAGGTAGATCCCGGCGTGGTCGTACAGCGAGATGCGCCTCGGATCGGCAAGAATGAGCTTGCTTTGCCCGCTTTCGACGGCCTGCCGGATAAGAATGCCGATGACCGGATGGCACTCGGTCGTGTTCGACCCGATGACGAAAATCACCGGCGCCCGCCGGATTTCCTCGATACTGTTGGTCATGGCGCCGCTTCCGAAGGCCCGCGCAAGCCCCGCAACCGTCGACGCGTGGCAGAGGCGCGCGCAATGATCGACGTTGTTGGTTCCGAGGACCGCACGGACGAACTTCTGCATAACGTAGTTGTCTTCGTTGGTGGTCTTG
>JAJRYZ010000241.1 GCA_024275515.1 Spirochaetota bacterium | reverse complement strand
GCGCGCCGTGTCCGAACGTAACGTGCACAAGTCGCACTATCTGGCCGGGATGATCGAATCGAAAACCGCGGCCCGGCTGCGGTATCCGGATAAACCCTTCTTCAACGAGTTCGTGGTGGAGCTCGACCGTGACGCACGCGAGGTCGTCGACGCCGGCGTCCAGTCGGGATATCTGCTCGGCGTTCCTTTGGTTGATCTCGACGGCGACGATCCGCGACGGCTTCTGGTCGCGGTTACCGAGAAGCGGACACGTGAAGAAATGGACCGTTACGTCGAGCTTTTGCGGAGTGTGCTCTCGTGAATACTCCTTTGATCTTTGAGAGATCGGAATCGGGGAGAACCGGCTATCGATTACCGCGGCTCGACGTCCCGGAGGTTCCGATGCGCGACGCCTTTCCGGCGGAGCTGCTTCGTGATCGCGACGCGGCTCTCCCCGAAGTGTCGGAACCCCAAGTGGTAAGGCATTACACGCGGCTGTCGCATCGCAACCATTCGATCGACCTCGGATTCTATCCTCTCGGTTCGTGCACGATGAAGTACAATCCCAAAATCAACGACGAGGTGGCGCGGGTCTGTGACGATCTGCATCCGCTTCAGCCGGCCGAAACGTGTCCGGGCATCCTCGAAGTGATGTACCGTACGATCGAGCTGCTGTGCAAGATCACGGGAATGGCATCCGGTACGCTTCAACCCTACGCGGGGGCCCACGGCGAGTTTACGGGAATGAAAATCTTCCGCGCGTTTTTCCGAAGCAGGGGAGAAGCCCGGCGGCGCGTGATACTCGTGCCCGATTCGGCTCACGGCACCAACCCCGCCTCGGCTCATATCGCCGGGTTTCATGTCCGGGAAGTGCGATCGAACGGTGACGGAATTGTCGACGCCGAGACGATCGAACCGTATCTTACCGACGAGCTTGCCGGAATCATGCTGACCAATCCCAACACGCTTGGATTGTTCGAACGTCACGTTCTCCGCATCGCCGAACTGATACATGAAGCGGGAGGGTTGCTCTACTACGACGGCGCCAATCTGAACGCGATCGTCGGAGGCGCAAAACCCGGCGACATGGGCTTCGACGTGGTACACGTCAACCTGCATAAGACCTTCTCCACGCCTCACGGCGGAGGCGGTCCGGGCTCGGGGCCCGTTCTGGTCACCGATACTCTCGCGCCTTTTCTCCCCGGTCCGACCGTCGCCAAGACTCGCGAAAAATACGAGTTGCGGGAGGCGGGTCCCGCTTCGATAGGCCGGGTGGCCGGGTTTCACGGCAACATCGGCGTCGTAGTCCGTGCCTTCGCGTATCTTTTATCGATGGGGCGCGACGGTCTTCGCGCCGTCTCCCGACTGTCGGTGCTCAACGCCAACTATCTGCGGGAACGACTCCGACCGATGATCGGCGCGGCGTACGACGAGGCTCGTTGTATGCATGAGTTCGTTCTTTCGGCTCGATCGCTGAAAGAGCGAACGGGAGTCTCGGCGATGGACATCGCGAAGCGTCTTCTCGACTATGGAGTACACGCTCCCACGGTCTATTTCCCGCTGAATGTTCCCGAAGCGCTCATGGTGGAACCTACCGAGACCGAGACGCTCGAGACTCTCGATGAGTTCGTCGATATCGTCGCGGCGGTTTGCAGCGAGGCGGAGCGGGACGGCGATCTGCTTCGCGAAGCGCCGTACACGACTCCCGTGCGGCGGGTGGACGAAGTGCGCGCCGCGCGTCACCCCGTTCTCACCTGGGGCGGCGACACGTCGATTCGATCCGGGGCCTCTTCGTCGGACAAAGAATGATCGGTTGCGCGACGGTTCAGATTGAACACTCTCGGCTTTCGTACTACTCTTGTACAGCCGTATGAGTGCCTCAGATTGGATTCACGAGTTCGACGACATTCGCCCGTATACGGACGACGAACTGCTCAAGGTGCTTCGACGCATTACGCGCAACCGGTGGCTCGTGTCGGGAGTGCGGCGCATGCGATTGCCGGGCTGTCCCGGCTTTCTCAAACCGGTGGTCAACGAGTTTATCAAGCTCGATTTGTGGCGAACGCTTCGTCGGATCGATTCGGTCGATACTTTCCAGCGCCGGATCATCGTCGACCGCGTCTTGAGCTACATTTTTCGTAAGACCAGCGACGGCATCACGTGGAGCGGCATGGAAAAACTCGAACGCCGCGGCGCCTATCTTTTCATGAGCAACCACAGGGACATCGTTCTCGATTCGGCAGTTCTCAACTTCGCGCTTGCCCACTCGGATCTGGATATCGCCGAGATTGCTTTCGGCGACAACTTGCTGGCCAACGAGTTCGTGTCCGACTTGATACGAGTCAATCGCTCGTTCGTTGTTTACAGAAACCTTCCCGTTCGGGAACAAGCCAAGGCGGCCTACAAGCTGTCCAAATACATCAGGCTCACCCGGTCCGAAGGCAATTCGGTGTGGATCGCGCAGCGCGAGGGGCGGGCGAAGGACGGAAACGACACGACAAACCCGTCGATCATAAAGATGCTGTTCATGGAGCCGAGACGCGGCGGGATGAAATTCGACGAGTTCATCGGGCAATTTCCCATCGTGCCGGTGGCGGTATCCTATGAGTTCGATCCCTGCGACCGGTTCAAGGCGCGCGAGGTATACCGCAGACGCGAGTCGGGAAGCTATGAGAAGCGAAAGAGCGAAGATCTGATAAGCATGTATACCGGGCTTAAAGGGGAAAAGGGAAGGATCCATCTGAGTATCGGCGATCCGGTGCGCAGCGGCGGCGACGCCAGAAGCGTTGCGCTGGAAATAGACGCCCAGATTCACCGGCTCTATCGGTTGTGGCCGAGCAACTACATTGCGCACGATCTTCTGACCGGCGGCGACACGTGGAGCGACCGCTACTCGCCCGACGAACTTCGCGCTTTCAAGGCCAGGTTCAGAACCGAGTCAGCGGGGGTTCAGCGCGTAGCTTACGAGATTTACGCGAATGCGCTGATCAATCAGATGAAAGCCGGCAAGCGCTGATCGATGCCTCGTCGCGCGAACGGGAAGGAAGTACCGGAACTTGTCTCATGTGCGGGGCGCCCGTCGATGAAGCGCGCGTCGGCAGGTCGTCGGGTCGTCGCGACGATAGGGCTGTGCGCGGCGCTGACGACGTTGTTGCTCTCGTGTACCACGCACGCGCCCGAGATCCTCGAGCTTTTCTGGCAGATCAATCACCGCTACAACGTCGATACCGACACATACGCCGAGGAGTTGGCCTTTTTCGTCCATGCGTCCGACGAGGACGGAGAAGATGATTTCGCGTCGGTGACGCTTCTCAACGATTCGACCGAGTTCTACTGGATTCTTCAGCCGGAAGCGTGGGAACGGCCCGATATTCCGGATGAGACGTGGATCGGTCACAGCGCCATACGGATGTACCGGTCCGAACCGTTCCCACGGGGCGCGTATCGAGTCGTTTTGACCGACCGGGCGGGCGACCGCGCCGAGAGCACGATCTTTATCTCTTCGTCGGTCGCCTCGCCGGAGGATACCGAGTATGCCGCCTTGACCGTCGTCGGCGAAGAGGTGCGCATTTCAGGAACAAACGACCGTTGGACGCTCTGGTTCTACGACGGAGCGGGCACGGTTGTTTCGATCGTCTCGACTACCTCGCGCGTCGTACCGTTGCGGAGCGTTCTCACGCGGGCCGAACTCGATCGGGTTACCGGGGCCTCGGTCTATTATTACGACGACGAGCGCGGCATCGGCGTCGTCAGCGGCGTTTACCCCATAAAAAAGACATGAGTCGCCTAAACAGGCGTTCGCCGAAGCGATCGGCGTAATCCATGACCGCTTTTTCAAGCGGGTACGCGTTCCCGTAACGCCGTTTCAGGTCGTCCCAGTGACGTATCATCCACATATACAGATCCGCTTTCGTCCTGCCGGGGAAAAGACGGGACAGCTTGCGTTGGCTGACGAGATCGGTAATCGGTTTGTACAGGTTTTCGTACCATGAACGCGCCGCCTCTTCGAACGAAATCTCTTCGTCCCGATCTTGATTGATGAAGTATTTGTGTACTTCGATGTGTTTGAGCAATTCGTGGTAGCGTCCGGTGGCGGTAAACTGAAGCTCCTCGGGCCGAACGACCTTTCCGAGGTCGGTCTGTTCAAAAACCTGCCGGCGCTCGTACTCGATAACCGCTCGCTTCAGGTCCTCACGGGTCATCCCGGGCTTGAGCTTTATTTCCGATTCAAGCGAAACGACTTCGGCGTCGATCTGTTCAACGCCCTGGACCCGAGCCACCGAAACGCGGTGATTGCCGTCGCGGACGAAGTAGACGCCGCCTATCTCGTACAGTTGAATGGGCGGAAGGTTGGTCTGGCTCAGACGGGCCCTGTCGACGCTTTCCCAGCGGGAGCGGAGCAACTCGCGTCGCGGGAAAAAGGCGCGCGTAAAATCACGGTAGCGACCTTCGCTCCCCACGATAAGCGCGACCGGGACGACTTTCAATCCCCGATAGGCGGATCCGCGCGGCTTAATCAATTCCCGAACTTCGTCGAAGGAGAGGAGTTCCCTACGTTCGGGGGCGAAGCTGTTGAGCAGGCCGGAGAGCGTCGCGCGCTTTCTCGCCCTATTGAAGTCTTCCCGTGAAAGCATCCGAAGCAGGCTTGGATCTTGTATCACGCGTTTCCACCTCGATTATCGTGTGATCGTATGCATTTACGACGGTTGTGTCGTGATATGCCGTTCGTCGTCGAGCGTTCAGGTTGTACAGATGGACATGGCCGTGGACCAGATAGGCCGGTTTGAAAACGCGCATAAACCAGAGAAAAACCTTGAATCCTCGGTGACACGGATCGACGTCGTCTCCAAGACCCCAGGGCGCCGCGTGAGTCAATAGAATGTCGAGGTATCGGCCGTGGAACACGCGGTTAAGGAGCAGTCGAGGCATCATTCGCACGATAAGGCGAAACATTCCGAATTCGGTGAACTGGTTGAGACCGTCGTTGTATTTGCGACTTCCTCCCAGCCCTGCGACAATGACGCCGGAGAGTGTCTTGATCTTTCCGCCGACATAGGTAGAGCCGAAGGACGGTTTCAGGTAGTGCGTCCTGAGTTCGGAATGCCCTCCGAAAGGATCGCGGAGTTTTTTTCGATAGTCCGGAAGCCTGTTCAGGTGGTGATTCCCGAACACGAACGCGAGAGGCTTGTTCAGGGAGCTGACGAGAAAGCAGTAGTACTCGAGCTCCAGATCGCCGGCGGAGAGCATAAGATCGATGTCGGCGAACCGCTCGCGTATCCGGCTCGAGTAGAGAATGGGGTCGCGGTGATCGGAAATGCAGAGGACTCTCATGTTGGAGATTCCGACTTTGCACCGGCCACCTTTTTCAGCAGTTTCTGAAGTCGTTCGCGGTCGATCAGCTCCAGCGGACGCGTCTCCGCGAACTCCGCCGCGGTGCGAGAAAACCGGGTGGGCGCGACGATGACGCCTCGGTTGACCCCCATCCGTTTCATATCTTCGTGCAACGCGCGAACCGTCGACAGATCGATCACCTCGGTAATCCGCAGTATCCTAATGAGCCTCGGCATTTTGCGCGTGTTACGAAACCTCGACTCGGCCTCCATCGCGATTATCTGGCAACCATTGGGAATCTCGGTGAGATCCTGCGGCGCAAGATCGAGCGCGAGAACGATGGCTTTGCATTGTTCGAGGAACTCATCCTGCGAGGCCGTGAGAAAGTCTTTCAGGGAGTCGTCCGCACGGAGGTCCTGGTATTGGGACAGTTTTTCCGCGACATCGCGAAACGAAGGCTTTTTTTTGTAGATGCGCTCCCACTGTTCGATCGCGTCCTCGAGACGGCGCATCTTCTCAAAGCAGAGAGAAAGGAAATAACGGGCGTAGAGCGTGTCGTTCGAACTTTCGTTGTTGATAACGCGGACGGCGCGCTCGAGTTCGGTGATGGCCTTCTCGAGGCTGTTGAGGTGCATATAGCAGCTGCCGCGTCCGACGAGCGCCTTTGCTTTGACTTTCGGGTTTCGCTGAGCTTTTTCGAACGCGACGAGCGCGGCGACGAAGTCGTGGTTCTCCATGAGTATGCGACCGAGGTAGTAATAGGCCTGCAGATTGTCGTCGCCTCTCCCGATCGACGCTTCGAACTCCGCTCTCGCTTCAACCGATCGCTTCACGCGGTACAAGAGCATTCCCAACTTGAAATGGGCCGATGAATGGCGAGGATCGATTTGGATGGCCTTGCGGAAGAATCCTTCGGCGCGCTCGGTGTTGCCGCGTTCTTCGAAAAGCGTTCCGGCCTGGAAAAAGTAGTCCGCGTTCGTCGGCTCCAGCTTGATGAGCAGCAGGTACTCCTTGAGCGCTTCGGCGGGCTGGTCGAATTTCCGGTAGAGCTCGGCGATCTTCTTTCTGAACTCGGCCTCCGGAACGTATCCGCCGAATTGGCCGATCTCGTTTACGGTTTTGAACTCCATGAGCGCGAGCTCTTCCTTGCGGTCCTCGAGGTAGGCAAGGCCCAGCAGATAGTGCAGCTCCGGGTTTCTCTGATCCTTTTGAAGCAGTTGTTTGCACAACCGTGCGGCGGTGGAGTACTTTCCCTGTTTGACATAGTCTGCAAGGTTAGCGATCTTCTTTGGTGCGAACACATTCTTCGCGATGATTCCAATAATGGCGACCGCGCTGATGCCGACAATGATGATAGGGATGACTAGGGTTGGCATGACAATAAAACAAGGTATTTTCTTTCCCCGTGCGTGTCAAACACGCGCATAACGGCGCCGGATGTGGGTGATTCTATGCGTCGATACGAAATACGGCGGACCGGCTTCGGTGTCGGCCGCGGCGGCGACGGTCGGGTCCGACCGCCGCGCCGTCAGGGCGGGACCTGGGCGCGGGTCGTGTCGGTGATCCTTCTCGCGACGGCCTTCGCGGCGACGGCCTACTCTCAGACCTCGCCGCTCGCCCGCGGTGAAGAACTCTTTCTCGAAAACCGAATGGAGGAAGCGAGACCGTTCCTCGAAACGGCGCTGACTCAATACCCGAGAAACGAGCGCATCTATCTCTACCTGGCGACCGTCTACGAATCGCTCGGCGAGTATGAGCGCGCGGTTGCCGTTCTTCAGCGCGGTACTCGGTACGGCGACGAGTTTCTCGACGTCATGTATTTCAATATCGCCAACAACATGTTCAAACAGGGCAAGAACGTTCTTGCCTACGAGACGTATACCAAAGCGATCGAGGTCGATCCGGGCTTCACCGAGGCCTATCTCAACCGCGCCAACACCGCCGTCAGGCTCAACAGACTCGCCGAGGCCGCGGAAGATTACCGTCTCTATCTCCAGCTGAATCCGACCAGCCAACAGCGCGAGCAGATCGAGAAGGTGCTCGCGATCATCGATGAGGCGGTGGCGGAGGCTCGCAGGAAGGCCCTTGAAGCAGAACAACGACGGCAGGAGGAGGAAGCGAAAAGAAAGGCGTTGCTCGATCAGGTGCTCAACTCGCTGGAAAACGCTTCCAAGGACACGACGAACCTCTCCGCCTCGACTGAAGAAGTCGATCGCGTGGAAGAGGAAGCGGACATTGTGGATTAGTATGGACAGGAGATTTGTGGTCGTCGCGGGAGCGATAGCCCTCGCGCTCATCGTTGGTCTGGTGCTTCTTTTCACGCTTCGAGGTTCGGGCGAGAGCGTGCCCGACGAGTCCGCGCAAACCCGACTCAATACGCTGAGGCTCGCGCGGGAATATCTGGATCGCGGCGAGTTCCAGCGCGGACTGGACCTGCTTGACGGGCTGCTTATTGCCGACGCGGGCGACGTTCAGGCGCGAGAACTCCGCGACGCGATCATCGCGGCCAAAAAAGAAGCCGAAGAGGCTCGGCGCGAACAGAGCCGGCGCGAGCAGGAAGAGCTCAAGGAGACGATCGCCGAGTCGATAAAAGAGTCCACCCCTCCGGTTGAAAGTGCGCCGGAACCGGCGCAAAAGCCGGCGGCGGAACCCGCAGCCGAACCGAAAGAGGATCCGGAAGTCGCCGCCGCGCGGGAGGCCGAGGAGCGCGCCAGAGCCGAAGCGGCGAAGAAGGCTGCGGAGGTGTCGCGACTGATCGAGGAGGGAATCGCGTCGATGGAGGAGGAAAAGTACCTCGACGCGAGATCGAAGTTTACCGAAGCGCTTTCGCTGGACGAAGACTCCGCGAAAGCGTACGCGCGGATGGGTGAGGCGTTTTTCAGAGAAGACAGCGAAGACGCTCGGAATCTGCAGAAGGCGGTCGAGTATTCGAACAAGGCGATCGAAAAAGACAAAACATACTGGTTACCGCACTTCACGCTCGGACGTCTCTACGAGTCGACGCGCAGCTGGGACAACGCAATCGCGGCTTTCGGCGAAGCGGCCCGGTTGAATCCCGAGCGTGACGATATTTGGTACGAGCTTGGAAAGGTGCAGTTCAAGGCCGGACAGTACGAGGGCGCCGCCGAGTCCTTCGCCGCCGCGAGTCATCTGAATCCCGACAACGACCGCGCCTTCTACAATCTCGGAGTCACCTACGAACGGCTCGGGCGTCTGGAAGACGCTCTTACCGCTTACGGCGCCGCAGCGGCGACGAATCCCGAGTTCGCGCTCGCCTACTACTCCGCCGGCGGGGTGCTCGTCGGGCAAAAAAAGTATCGCGACGCGATATCCGAGCTTCGACGCGCCGTCGCGCTCGCTCCAACCGACGCGCGGTTCGTGCGAGAGCTTGCCACCGCGCACTACTACGCGGGTGACCTTGATGAAGCCGAAAGCAACTACCTGAAAGCGTATTCGCTCGACCCCGATTCGCCGGAAAACAACTATAATCTGGCGGTTGTGCTTTTACAGCGCGGCAAAAGTGACGAGGCCCTGGAGTACGCCGTCAGGGCGGTTCAACTCAACCCCGAGTCGGCGCCCTATCTGTTTACTCTCGGCGAGGCGGCCGATCTTCTCGGCGATACGGACACCGCGATGACCGCCTATCAGAAAGCCGTTGAGATCGACGGCGATTACCTCAAAGCCAGGATCAATCTGGGCAAGTTGTACGATGAAAACGGCATGTACGACCGTGCGCTTACCCACCTGCTTGCGGCATACCGGATCGACCCCGAAGCGGTCGAGGTGAACAACAACCTCGGAAACGTCTATCTGCATCAAAAGCTCTATCGTGACGCGATTCGGCACTACCAGAAAGCGATCGCACAGAAACCCGATGCAACGCTGATGCGGTATCACCTCGGGATCGCGTATATCGAGACCAAGCAGTTCGCGTTGGCGATCGATACGCTGCTTGAGCTCGTGAAGATCGACCCGGACTTCTGGGACGCCTACTATCAACTCGGCAAGATCTACTACGGTCAAGGCGACACCGAGCAGGCGGCGGAGGTTTTCAGACGGCTGCTCGAGAAGAAGCCCGATTACGAGCATCGCGAGGAAATCGAGCGACTGCTCTGAGGTCAGGTGGTACGTTCTCGTTTTTCATCAAGGGACGAGGAGAGACGAGACGGCCCTACGTCCTCCCGACGAACCGATTCAGATCGTCGCGCGATATTCGGTGCCAAATGGGCCTCCCGTGCGGACAGCGTGGCTCGGGAAGCGCGAGCGCCTGCCGGGCGAGATCGATCGCGGCTGCGTCTTCGAGCGTGTCGTTGTCTTTTACCGCGGCTCTGCACGCCATCCACGCGAACAATGAGCGTTCGAAACCCGCCTCGGTTCCGCCGTATTCCTCGATAAACTCGACGATCGCGTGTTCCACCGACCGGTAGCCGGCGGGAAGGGCGGTAAGGTACCAGGCGCCGTCGTCACGCCGGTCGACGGACACTCCGTGGCGCGCGAGTCGCTCACGGAGAGCCGCGGTTTCTTCGGCGGCGTCGACCGCGGGTACGACTCGTCTGGGAACAAGAAGACGCTGGACTTCTCCGGGCGAGCTTCTGAATGCGTCGTACAGTATCCGCTCATGCGCCGCGTGCTGGTCGATGAGATAGAGCGTTTCGTTTTGCTCAACGACCAAAAAAAGAGAGAAGAGCGTCCCGATGTAGCGAAAACGCCCGTCGTCGGCGACGATGTCGTCGTCGCTCGGCTTTGAACGAACCGAAAGATCCCGATAACGGTCGATTTCGAAGCGGTGCGCCGCCCTCCGCTCCGCCGAGTCGACGAGTTCGCAAGCCGTGAGGTCGGTCGGCGCACCGAGCGGGCGCCGACCGACGCGACGACCAAGCGGCGCGACGCGACCGGCGAAGCCGGCGGCGGCGTCGGCGACGGCGTCGACCACGGCGCGGTGGACGGTGCGTGGATTGTGAAAACGGACCTCGCGCTTCGCCGGATGGATATTAAAGTCGACCTCGGCCGGATCGATCTGCAGAAAAACGAACGCGGCGGGAAAGCGCCCGCCGGGGAGATACGGTTCGTAGGCATGAAGCGCCGCTTGGACCAGCGCGTATTCATCGACCCGCCGGTTGTTTACGAAGATTTGAACGAGTCGGCGGTCACCGCGATTGAATGAAGGATCGGCAACCACCGCTTCGGCCGAAACGGCGTCGAGTTGCGTCGACCCGGAGAAAAGAATCGCGCGGTCGAACAGATCGGGGTGGGCCGACAGAACCCGCTCGAGGCGCGATTCGCAGGCCGGAAACGTGGCGCGAAGCTCGCCGTCGGCATGGTAACGAAAAAGAATGCGCGGGAACGGGAGCGCCTTTTCGAGGAACATCCGTCGGCAGCGAGCGGCCTCCGTGGAAGTGCGGTCGAGAAACTTTCGTCGCGCGGGAAGCGTATAGAACAAGTCGCGAACGGAGACGGTGGTTCCCGGAGCGGATGCGGCGTCCCCCGAGGTGATGAGACGACCGCCGTGCACCGCGATGCGGTAACCGGGCGAGGAGCCGTGCTCGCAGCTGGTTATCTCCAGTTTCGCGCAAGCGGCGATGCTCGAAAGCGCCTCACCGCGAAAACCGAGCGTGGTGATCCGGAAAAGATCCTCGGGCGTCGATATTTTTGAAGTCGCATGCGGCTGCACGGACAACGCAAGATCGGCGGAGCTCATGCCGTGTCCGTCGTCGTGGACGCGGATCTCACCGACGCCACCGTCGATAATAGAAAGATCGATCGTTTTCGCTTGCGCGTCTATGCTGTTGTCGAGGAGCTCGCGCACAACCGAAAGCGGCCGGTCGATTACCTCGCCGGCTGCTATCCTGCGCGAAACGTTCTCCCGGAGGATCCTGATCCTCCGGGAGTGGTGCTCCGTCGCCACCCGAGCGATCTAAAAATGAACCCGGGTTTCGATGCTGATCGACGGAGCTATTTCGGGTAACCCGTTGTCGGCATAGATTACATCGCCGTTTTCATCCTGCGCGACGTTCGTCGTCACGAGTATCGCCACGTCCAAGGTCGGCGCGACGGGGTATATCAGTTCGCCGCGCATGACCGTGTTGGCGTCGAAGAGAGCCTGCATAAGCGTCAGCCCTTCGGGACGATTCTCGTCGAGAAAGGTCGGGACGAGATTGGTCCGATCGTAGGTGAACGACCCGTGCAGATCGAGCACCGGAACGAGCCCCTGTTTGATAACGGCTTC
>JAJRYZ010000240.1 GCA_024275515.1 Spirochaetota bacterium | reverse complement strand
TCGAGGAGGTCCCCGAGGCCGAGCCGGCGGAGGAGGCCGGGACGATCGACGAGGCCGAGGAACTGGAGGAGATCCCCGCGGCCGAAGAGGTCGAAGAGGCGGAGGAAGTCGAAGAGCTCGAGGAGGTTCCCGAGGCCGAGCCGGCGGAGGAGGCCGGGACGGCCGACGAGGTCGAGGAACTGGAGGAGATTCCCGCGGCCGAGGAAGTCGAGGAGCTCGAGGAGGTTCCTGCAGCCGAGGCGACGGCGGAGGCCGAGGAAATCGGGGAGGTCGAGGAGGTCCCCGAGGCCGAGCCGGCGGCGGAGGCCGGGACGATCGACGAGGCCGAGGAAATCGCTTCGCTTCCGGAGATCGTCTCCGGTTACGAGAAACCCGTGCTTATTACGGAGGCCGAATACGAGTCGCTGATGCATGCGGGAGCAGGTGTTTCTGCGGACGTCGGTCACGAGGGCGGCGCGCCGAGCGATCTTCCGGAAACCGGTTCGACATTGCAGGACGTTGAAGATGAGACGCCCGGCGGCGAGGGTGAGGCGTTTGTCGAGCTGGCCATCGATTCCGGCGAGTTGCCCGACTTGACCGTTGAAGAAACCGATCTTGACTCCGACGCGACGCTCGTGGAGGAACTCGACGAGGAAGAGGCTCCTGAGGGCGAGACGGCTGAAGAGGTCGAAGAGATAGAAGAAGTCGAAGAGCTTGAGGAACTGGAGGAGGTTTCTGAGGGCGAGGCCACGGAGCGCGATGTCGAGGCGACTGATCGCGAGGCGTTTGTCGACGTGGCGACTGAAGAAACCGATGGTGCAACATCGTGGGGCATGCCGGGAGAGCACGACGACGTGCTTCAGCACGATCTCGATGCCTTGCAGCAAGATCTCGACGTGTTTCAGCGCGACCTGGACCTGCCGACCCCGCCGACGGACGCGCCCATCGGCGAGGTCGAGTCCGGGGAAGGCGATATAGAGTTTTTTCTCGGAGGGGACGACGAGGCGACGGGCGCGAAGCGTAGCGAAGCGGCCGTTCCAGAATCCGGTGAAGGTCGATTCCTTGACGGGGAACTTGACCGTGAACTCGATGCGGACATCGATGATATCTCCGATATCATCGGCGATTTCGGCGATCTGGAGTCGGTCGCGCCTCTCGACCTCGATGCCGAGCCTATCGAAGCGGCCGGCGAACTCGAAGACTCCGCCGAAGTGGTGATCGCGTATAAGGGACGTTTTGCTTTCGGCCCGACCGAAACCGATCGCGAAGCGGCGACGTCTCCGGAAGAAGGCGTCGTCTCCGACCGAGGCGCAGATGGGATAGAGGAACTCGAAGCGGTCGCGGACGACGATGAATCCGACGCGGTCGAACTTGAATCGGCTTCTCCCGGTCCGTTGTACGCCGTACCAAACGTGCCGGGAGTCGTGTTCGGGCGCGGAACGGTTGCCGAGTTGCTCGAAAGCGCGGGGGACCTCGACACGCGTCCCGAGCCGGCCGAGCATTCCGACAAGTCTTCGATCGAGGCGGCGGCGATCGACCCGGAATACGAGAAAGAGCTCATTGCACTGGAGAAGGACGGCATAATCGAACGATTCTCCGTCGAAGAACTCGCACGGATGATCGGACCGGCGGAAGGTGTGGTCGAGTTTATCGACGGCGTGTACAAAGTCCGAGAGGAGATCGCGCACGGTGCGAAGGCGAACGGGCCGAAAAACCACGAGTTCGAGGCTCTGGTGGACTCTGTTACCGAACAGACGCCGGATGTTCTCGGAAGCGGGATCGATTCGATCCTTTCCGCGTCCGTCGAAGACTTTGATCTGGAGGTGAGCGACGACGAGCACCATGTCGGGCGTGCCGTAATTGAGCCGGCGGAGGGGAAGGAAGCAAAGGAATTGAGGATTGTCGACCTGGGGCTCGACTACGATGCCTATCTCGAGGGCTTTCGTTCCACCGGGCTCGGTGTGCTCAAATCGCTCATGCGGCTGTCGGGTCGGGTACAGGCGCTCGCGTGCGGACTCATGGTTCGACGCGTCGACGAGTATCTGCTTGAGGAGGCCGTCGGCTTCGAGGATGATCGCAGCCGATCGTTCAGGATCCCGGCGGTCGGTTCTTTCGCGCGGAACATCGTTGATACGCGTACGACGCTGTACGTCCACACGCACGAAACCGGACTGGCCGATCTGGACACCGCTTTCGGGGAAGGCGATCTCCGGTACATGTCGGCCTCGTTGTTCGTTCCCGTCCGATATCGTGGGAAACCGGAATACTTGCTCTTCGGGTTGAAAGACGGAAACAGCCCCGGCGCCGAGGTGCTTCGCGCGCTCATCCTCTCGAAATAGATTCTATCCGCCGCCGCACAACTATCTGCAATATTGACACTTGTCTCCGATCACATGTATTATTTCGAAAACAATCGTGGGGGAACGAAATGGACCCGGTATGGTATGCAGTTCTTCCCCTCGCGGGCATTGTTCTAGGTTGGACGATTCGATGGCTGTATGCTCGGTTTCAGTTGTCATCTTCTGAGCAGAGGGCTGAGCGGGTACGGCAAGAGGCTATAAAAGAAGCCGAAGCACAAAAAAAGGAACTTGTTCTTGAAGTAAAGGATCAGCTGCTTCGTGAAAGGAATCAGCAAGAGAAAGAGTTCAGAGACCGCAGGAATGAGCTTCAGCAGCTTGACAGGAGACTCCTACAGAAAGAAGAGAATCTAGAACGAAAATCGTCGGAACTGGAGAAGCAATTCCAGTCGATTGCCGACCGCGAGGGGGCGCTTGATCGGCGAGAACACCTCGTTAGTGAACAAGAAAAAAAGTGGACCAAGGAACTTGAGCGAACCGCCGGAATGACGGCGGAAGAAGCGAAAAACCTCATTATCCAGTCGATGGAGAACGATGCTCGTCGCGACGCTCAGGCGATCATCGCCAAGATCGAGCAAGAGGCGGCCACTACCGCCGAAAAGAAGGCGAGAGACGTTATCGTTTCGACGATTCAGCGTATCGCGACCGACATCAGCTCCGAAGTCACGGTTACCTCGGTGAGCCTCCCGAACGACGAAATGAAAGGACGCATCATCGGGCGTGAAGGTCGCAATATCCGCACTCTCGAGACGCTTACCGGCGTCGATATCATCATCGACGATACACCCGAGGCCGTCGTGATCTCTTGTTTCGATCCGGTTCGTAAAGAAATCGCCAAAAGCTCACTGGAGCGTCTCATCGCGGACGGTCGGATTCATCCGGCGCGTATCGAAGAGGTCGTGCAGAAAGTCGTTAAGGAAATCAACCAGACGATCATCGACGAAGGCGAGAGAGTCGTATTCGATCTCGGCATCCACAATCTGAGCCCCGAAGCGGTCAAGGCACTGGGAAGGCTCCATTTTCGTACGAGTTACGGGCAGAATGTCCTGATGCACACCAAGGAAGTCGCGGTGCTTGCGGGGATGTTGGCCGCCCAAGTGGGGGCGGACAGGGAGATCGCCAAACGGGGCGCAGTATTTCATGACATCGGCAAGGGAATCGAGTCGATCGGGGACAAAAATCACATCGAATTGGGAATGGAGCTTGCGCGGCAGCTCGGGGAGGACCAACGCGTCATCAACGCGATTGCTTCGCACCACGGGGACGTCGAACCGAACTGCGTCGAGTCCATCCTGGTTCAGACCGCGGACGCGATCTCCGCGTCTCGACCCGGCGCACGTCGCGAGACGCTCGACAACTACATCAAGCGTCTTGAGAATCTAGAAAAGATCGCCGAAAGCTTCGACGGCGTCGAGAAGTGCTTTGCCATCCAAGCCGGACGCGAGATACGCATCATGGTTAACAACGAGACCGTCGACGACAACGAGGCGAGAGATTTGGCCAAGCAAATAGCCAAGCGAATCGAGACCGAGCTTCGCTATCCCGGCAGAATCAAAGTTACTATTATTCGGGAGACGCGAATCGTCGAGTATGCGCGCTGATGATCGAACCGGTCCGGGTGCTCATGCTCGGCGACATAGTCGGACAGTCGGGGTTGCGGGCGCTCTACGTTGGTCTTTCCTCGCTGGTGCGTCAGTCTCGGGCGGATCTGGTCATTGCCAACGGCGAGAACGCCTTCAACGGTTTCGGACTCACGTCCGAGATCGCGTCGCGTCTGTTGTCTTCGGGAGTGAACGTGATTACTACCGGAAACCACGTTTGGCAGCAGCGAAAGATTCTGCAGGAAGTCGACGCCTTCCCGACGGTATTGCGACCGGCCAACTATCCCGCGGGGGCGCCGGGACGCGGAATGTGCAGCGTCGACCTTCAGAAAGCACGGGTCGCGGTCATTAATCTGCAGGGAAGGGTAAGGCTTACCGACGTTGATTGCCCTTTCCAGTGCGCCCGCAAGTTGTTGCGCTCGGTCGCCGCCGACGCCAAAGTGGTAATCGTCGATTTTCATGCCGAGGACACCGAAGAGAAGGAGTCGATGGGGTTATTCCTTGACGGAAAGGTCAGCGTGGTCTTCGGTACGCACACGCATGTGCAGACCGCCGACGAGCGGATCCTGGAGCACGGAACCGCCTACATTACCGATGTCGGGATGACCGGACCGTGCGAAAGCGTCATCGGCTTCGACTCCGCCGTGGCGACCGAGCGCATGGTCACGCAGATGCCATTGAAAATGGTCGTCTCGGACTCTCCTTCGGCGATCCGTGGAATACTCGTCGATATCGACCCGGAATCCGGCGTCGCCGCGGCGATCGAACGAATCGAGCGTATTCCCGGTCTATGAGGCGCCGGCTCCTGGATCTGCTGCGCGATCGCCGTTCGGACCTGACAAAGGACGAAATCTATGCGCGCATCATGTGCGGCGAAGTCGTCGTCAACGGCGAAACCGTGCGTAATCCTCGCGCGCAGGTGAGCATGGACTCCGATATCACCTTCGTCGTCGAGCACCATGTTTCGAGGGGCGGTATCAAGCTCGAAAGCGCTCTCGACGCCCATGGAATCGATCCCCGCGGTCTGGTGGCGCTCGACGCCGGAGCTTCGACGGGCGGATTCACTCAATGTCTCCTCGATCGCGGCGCCCGATTCGTACACGCGGTCGACGTCGGTTGGAATCAACTGGACTTTTCACTTCGGCGTCGTCCCGAGGTGGGGGTCCATGAGCGGTGTAACATCATGGACATGTCGGCTTTCGAACCCGACGTCGATTTCGCGGTGGCGGACCTCTCTTTTCGTTCGCTTCGCGGCGCCGCTCGTCATATCATTTCGCTCACCTCGCGGCGGACCCTTCTTGCGCTGGTCAAGCCCCAATTCGAGTGGGTCCGTCCTCCGGACTCGTTTGACGGAGTCGTCAGATCCACGTCCGATCTGCGTCTCATTCTATCGACTCTGATCGGAGCGTTGCGGCGCGAAGGCGTCTCGACGGACGGAGTGTCCGAATCGCCCATCCGTGGACGCCGCGGGAATCGCGAGTTCTTTTTTCTTCTGCGCAGTGCGAGTCCCGGGGATCTCGAGACGGTGGAGGCAACGAAAGCGGCCGCGCTGCGGCGAATAGACGATTTGCTTGCGAACGGTCTGCGGGTCTACGATAGCGACTCTCGCGTCAACGGCTCACCCACGAAGGGACTTTCGGGTCCGAGATAGGATATTCGCTCGCCTTCGACAAGTATCTGGACACTCCGCACGGTCTGAAACTCGGTCGCCGTATAGACGATCTGCTGCAGTTGATATCGATATCCTTCTCGACCGAAGGTGTTGAAGCGGAATGCCTCGTTGAAATCGATGTATGCCGTGCTGCCGCGAACGACCACGCTTCTCAGCTCGGTGCCTTCCGGAACCATCGACAATAACCCCCTGCTGATTTCCGAAGAGGAAAGACCTTTCAGGAGCGCGTGAAGCGTGTCGGTGAGCGGTGAATCGGTAAAACTCACCGCCCTGGTGACTTCGCGCAGCGAAATAGCGCTGTTTTCGTCGACGAGTACGAAGTAGAGTCTGGAGCGGCGCACACGCTGCGGAGCTTCTATCCGTTCTTCCGTCGGCGGCCGACTTGTTTCTGTCGGTTCCTCCTGAACGACTACCGCATTCTCGGTATCGGACTCGGGCGCCGTCTCACGCGGCTTTACCCGGCCGGACGATTCGTCTGCCGACGTTCGATCGGGCGAGACGATCTCGACCTCCGGCTTTTCGACGGGTTCGCGGTCCCGCGCGACGTAGTTCATGAGACCGGTCTTCCGGAGTACCGTTTCGATCGTGTTTCTATTAAAAAGAAATACGACGAGAACCAGCAGGATGAGCGCGATCCAGAAAAGACATCCGACCGAGGATTTCTTCCTTCCCATACATTGATTCTCGGCACTTCCTCACGCGACTACATAGCGCGGCGTGGCGGCGGTTTACACCTCAGCACAAAGGCCATATAGTTATTCACGCGCATGAAAACGCTCAACGGCATTTCCGCCGCTCCCGGCATCGCAATCGGAAAGGTCTACCTCTACAACGACGACGCGATTCGCGTCCCGAAGTATGCGATTTCAAAAAACGACGTGGCTTACGAACGCGAACGTTTCGACCAGGCCGCCGAACGTGCCGCAGAGGAGCTCGAGTCGCTCAAGTCCACCAGTTCCTCGGAGATGGGTGAGGAAAGGAGTCGGTTTCTCGATTCGCATATCCTCATGGTGCGTGATCCCGAGTTGCAGGAACGAGTGTCGGACAAGCTGGCCCAGGAGCTGAAGAACGTCGAGTGGGTTCTGCTCCAAGTCATCGAAGAGCTTGTGGAAAAGCTCGACGGCTCTTCCGACGCTTATCTGCGCGAGCGCACGCTCGATATCCACGACGTCGCGCGCAGAGTGCTCAATCACCTCCTGTTCCGCGAACGAATCTCGCTCGCGGATTTGAGCGACGAGGTCGTCCTGGTCGCACACAATCTCCTTCCGTCCGATGCGCTCGGAATGAACAAGTCGATGGTCAAGGCCATCGTCATGGACGAAGGCGGTAAGACATCGCACACGGCCATTCTCGCACGCGCGTTCGAGATTCCTGCGGTGCTTGGACTGTCCGACATAACCGAACAGGTAAGCACCGGCGACGATATGATCGTCGACGGACACAAGGGAATCGTCATCGCGAGACCCGACGCCGAGACGAAACAACGCTACTTGGCCACTTCCCGCGAATGGCGTCAACGAGAAGTGGAGCTTTTGACGCTTAACGAGTTGCCCGCCGAGACCCGGGACGGGAAGCTCGTCGCGCTCATGGCCAATATCGAAGTTCCGGAAGAAACCGACTCGGTCCTGTCGCACGGAGCGGACGGCATCGGACTATACCGATCGGAGTTCCTTTTTTTGCGCCCCGGCGGCGTGTCGACCGAGGATGAGCAGTACGAGGCTTACAGCACGGTTCTTCGCGCGATGGACGGACGGTCGGTCACCATCAGAACGCTCGATCTGGGAGGCGACAAAGTAAGCGCGTCGATGCAGCAGGTCAGCGAACGCAATCCCATTCTCGGATGGCGCGCCATCCGCTATTGCCTCGCGCAGCGGGTAATGTTCGTACGGCAGTTGCGTGCGTTGCTCCGGGCCTCGACGCACGGCGACCTGCAGATTATGTTCCCGATGATTTCCGGCGTCGAAGAGCTCGAATCGGCGCTCGAGATGCTCGAAGAGACGAAGGAGTCGCTGCGCTCGGACGGGATCGAGTTCAACGACGCAATCCCGGTCGGCATCATGATCGAGACGCCGTCGGCCGCACTCACGTCCGACATCCTGGCAAAAAGGGCGGACTTTTTTTCGATCGGGACGAACGATCTGATTCAGTACACCATCGCTGTGGACAGAGGAAACGAAAAGATCGCCTATCTCTATCAGCCGTTTCACCCGGGCGTTCTCAGGCTTATCCGTATCATTATCGAGCACGCGCACGGCGCGGGCATACCGGTAAGCATGTGCGGCGAAATGGCCGGAGATCCGCTCGCCACGGTGATTCTCCTCGGACTGGGTCTCGACATGTATAGCATGAGCGCTTTTACGATCCCCGAGGTGAAGAGGATAATACGCACGGTTACGGTGTGGGAGGCGGAGGAGCTGGTCGGTACGATTTCCGACATGAAATCGTACCGGGAAATCGATCGCTATGTTCAGCAATGGATGAATGAACGGTTTGAGCTCTTTACCGAATAGCATCGCGCTGCCTCGTGTCGCCGTGGTGGGGCGACCGAATGTCGGGAAATCCACGTTATTCAACCGGCTTGTCGGCGCAAGACGCGCGATCACCGACCCCACTCCGGGAGTGACGCGCGACCCTGTGGAAGGGGAGTGCAGGATAGCCGGACGCCGCGTTCGACTTATCGATACCGGCGGATACCGGCTCGACACCGACGGTATTGATACGCTCGTCTCGGGTAGAAGCCTTGAGGTCATCGAGCAGGCCGACGTCGGTCTTTTGATGTTGGATGTATCCGAAGTACAACCGGAAGATGAGGATCTGATCGCGCTCGTCCGGGCCAAGGCGTCCCGTTCGATTCTCGTTGTCAACAAAGTCGACAACGACCGGCGGGATCTCGACGCGTGGAATCTGCACACGTATGGATTCAGACGGGTAGTGCACGTCTCGGCCGAGCATCGCAGAAACTTCGCAGAGCTCGTGCGGCATATCGCCGAAGAGCTCGCCGCTGCGCCCGTGACCGGGCGCAGCGTGACGTCCGAGGATCCGGGGATCCGACTCGCTCTGCTTGGGAAACCGAATACCGGGAAATCGACTCTGCTCAACGCGCTACTCGACGAGCAACGCGCGATCGTGTCTCCGATTCCGGGAACGACCCGCGACGTCATAGAGGGGCGCTTCCTCTACGCCGGAAGGACGATTTCGATTCTCGATACCGCGGGAATCCGACGGAAGCGCGCGGTGACTCAGACGGTGGAGTATTACTCGGTAAATCGCGCCATCGGCAGCATTGAACGGGCGGACGTCGTTCTGCTCGTCGTCGATTCGACCGAGGGAATAACCGAACAGGACAAGAAGATCGTCACGCAGGTAATCAAGAGAGGCAAAGGGATCGTCCTTGTCTTCAATAAGTGGGACTTGATGGAGGAGACGCCGAACGCGTTCAACGCGGTGTGCGATCGCGCGCATTTCGTGTTTCCCGTGCTCTCCTACGCGCCGATCATCGCGGTTTCGGCGATCCACAAGACCGGTTTGAAGCGCGTGCTCGACACCTGCCTTCGCATCAGACGGCAGCTCGACACCACGATCGCGACCGGTCCGCTCAATCGCGCGGTGCGGGGGTGGACCGAGCAGCATCCCGTTCCGCACGGCGGCGGGCCTCGATACGCGGTGCGCTATATTACGCAGATATCGTCCAATCCCGTCCGCTTCCTCCTGTTCGTCAATCGAAGCAAGGGGTTTCCCGAAAGCTGGCTCTCCTATCTGCGAAACAAGATGCGGCGGGAGTTCGGCATTCCCGACATACCTTTCGCCGTCGAGCTCCGGGAGAGCTGACCGGCGTGATACGGCGCAAGTTCGCGATTCGTGAAGTGTGTCGTGTGCTTGGGGTTAAGGCCCACGTATTGCGGTATTGGGAAAAGGAGATACCGCTGCTTTCGCCCAAGAAAGGAGTTTCCGGGCGTCGGGAATACAGTTGGGCGGATCTTGAGATGCTGTTCCGAATCCGGCATCTTCTGCAGGAACGCGGATACACACTGGCCGGGGTCAGGCGTCGGCTGTGGGAAGAGACCGCGGCCGATTATCAGGACGCAAAGGCACGGATTTCCGCGCTACGCGCCGAACTGCTTATCGTTGCCGGGCATTCGGCCGCGATACGAGATCGGCTTGAACGGCGGCAAAACAAGCGAAGCGACTGAAGAATGCGGCAAAGCGGGACGATACTGTAGACGATGCGAGCGCGATGTCTCCACGTGTTGATAGTGATTTTCCCGCTTATCGCCTCGAGCGCCGATGCCTACGGGCCCTCGTTGCCGCGCAGCGACATTCCGGACAACGCATCCATACGCGAGGCGTACGTTGACATCGTGTTCGCGCCCGCCGGAGCGGTGGCGTCGATGACTCCCGTCGTCGAACGCGACTCGGAGACCGGCCTGCGGGTGCGTATCGAATCGACCGTTCAGAACGGCTCGGTATACCTTCTCTTTCTCAATCAGCGTCGAGGCGCGTTCCCTCTCGTCGGTCCGGGCAATTGGATCATTAAACGCGACACCGAATCCGGTAGGTTCATCCAACTGAAGGTATTTCTCCAGGACTCTCCGGGTACCTTCCTTCGCATATTTCCTCACGGCGCAGTTTCGAGAATGGACGTCTATCTCGAGGGCAACCTTCTTCACGAATCGGTACCACTCAAGCGTCCTTTTGACGAGATCGTTACGGCGCCGCTTTCGCGGATCGTCGAACTTACGCGCTATCTGATCGATTGGGGCATTTTGTTTCCGCAGCGCTCTCGACCACAGGACGGCTGGGTCTTCAACATCGTTACCGCGCTTCGCGACCGGCTTCCCGCTCTTGTCGATTCGGACGACGGTGCGCTCGATTCCGACGGCACGTATCGATTCATCGAGGATCTCACCGAGAATCTCGCCGGCGGATTCAACTGCTCCGGGTTTGCGAAATGGGTAGTGGACGGAGTGCGATATCCACTCTCGGGTGATTACCTCGGCATCGAAGAGGTCAAGCGAAAACACTTTGAAACTCGCGGGAATGAGTGGAGTGCGCAATACGAAGACGCCCGGGACCCCTATTTCGGGCTCGATTGGACCCGAAATCTCGCGCTTTCGGTGATAGCGGCACGATCGTCGTCCATTCCGTCGCTCGAAGCGGCGGACGTGCGGCGCGTGCGGTATTACGACTACATCGACGATGTCGGGTACGCCGTCGACGACCTGAGAACGATTCTTTATCTTCTCACTCTCGATCGTCCGGGATCGATCTACCTCGGATCGGTAAACCGGGCGTTCGGCAGCGATCCGGTGCTGCGTCAACACGTTCATGTGGTGGTCCTGTTGCCGTATATGGACGAGTCGGGCACGTTTCGCGTCGCGGTCATGGAACGTAATATCGAAACAAGCACACAGTCGCTTCAGGCGCGATACTCGGGAGACTTCATTCACCTCGTCGAGGTTCCGGTCGGACCGCTGTTTGCGCCGCCGGATACCTAGTCTCCGACCACACGGCGCGTTGATCAATGGCTGTCCGTGGTATATCTTTGCCGTATGGTCTTACCGGGAATCTCTCTCGCGCGTGCGGCGGCGTGTCTGTTGCTCTGCCTGCTAGTCGTTCCCGGCCTGTCGGCCCAGAGTCCCGACCGCGGCTTGTATCAAGAGGCGGAAAACAGGTTTCGTTCAAAGGACTATGAACTCGCTCTGGAACAGTACGAACAACTGATTCGGACGTACCCTCTTTCGCGCTACGTACCCGACGCCCAGTTCCGTCGAGCGGTCTGTTTGTTCCGACTCGGCAGATCGGCGCAAGCGCTCGATGTGTTCCGTCTGGTCGAGAGCAAGTATCCGTCGACGGACTTTCTGCCTTTCGTGCCGTTTTGGGTCGGTGTCATTTCGTACAACGACAAGGATTACGCGGAAGCGTCGCGAAATCTGAAACGGTACCTCGCCGCCGGCGAGTCGAGTCTGCTCGGTCAGGCCCGGCTCATCCTCGCGGTAAGCGAAAACGAACTCGGGCGGGTGGACGAGGCGATCCGGTATCTTGAGGCGATGCGCACCGAAGGGTTCGGCGAGCACGAATACGCGGTTCCGTTTCTCGCTTCGCTCTACGTTCGGCAAAGAGACTACACCGCGGTCATCGAGCTTGTGGGAGACTATGACATCACGGGGTTGCCGCAATCGGATACCGATCGTCTCGCTCTTTACGAGGCGGAGGCTTTGTGGCACCTCGGTAAGCGCAGCGCGGCGGCCGCTATCTACGAGCGGCTCCGCTCCTCCGGTCCCGATGTCGCTTCCGTCGCCTATCAGCGGCTGTTTGCGCACTACCAGGCGCTGAAAGACGAGGAGGCGCTGCAGCAGATCGTTCTGGACGCGGAGATCAGTCTTGCCGGTCGCCCGGAAGTACTGGCCGAGTTCTGGCTTCGCATAGGAATCGAGACATTTCGTGAAGGCAAATACGATCTGTCGCGTTCCTACTTTCAACGGGTGTGGAATCTTCGAAAAAGCGCGACCACCGACGGGTTGGTGCCTCTCTACCTGGCGGAGCTTGAGGTAATCGCCAATCGGGAATCCGCGGCCGCCGACATTCTTGAATCGTTTCTTGACTATTCCGACAGCCGGCGGGAACTGATCCTTTTTCGCCTCGGGGGCATCTATCTTGACATCGAACTGTGGAGCTCGGCCGGCTCGAGACTGACGACTTTTCTTGAAGAGTATCCGAACTCCCGCTACTTCAGCGAGGGCGCCTATCTATCGGCGTACGCGTTCTATCGAAACGGCGAGCTCGAACGAGCGCTCGCCGTGATCGACTCGGTCTTGAGCGACGCAAAAGGAGGCGCGTTTACCGGCCGGCTTTTGAGACTTCAATCGGTTCTGTACAAACGACTCGGCGAGCTTTCGCTCGCGGTTTCCACGCTGCGAGAGTATCTACCGCTTCAGCCCGAAGACGCTCCCGCACAGATGGATCTGATCAAGCTGCTTTTCAGATTGCAGAGGTACGGGGAGGTTATCGCAGCCGCCGATTCGCTCGCGGACACTCCGCCGTTCAATCAACCCGAATCGTCGTTTCATCTGCTCGCGAGGTACATGTATGGACTCTCTCTCATCGCGCAGCAACGCTACTCGCAGGCGGCCGGAGTGCTCGATGCGATTTCTTTCGACGCCGTCGTTCAGGCGGGATTGTCGATTATCTATCCCTACACGCTTTTCTACCGTGGCTGGGCCTACTATCGCGACGGCTCGTATGCCGATGCGGAGAGCGATTTCGCCGAGATGTTGGAACGTTCGCCCGGACATGAGCTGTACCCGCGGGCCGCGTATCTCGCCGGATGGTGCGCTTTTGCCATCGGAGAATACGCCCGCGCGGAAGGGTATCTCTTGGCGGCGGAGCAGAGCGCCGGCGAGGAGCTGAGAATCAAGGCCGAGTTTATGAGAGCGAAAAGTCTTACCGGGCAAGGCAGGCACGAAGAGGCGGCTATCGTGTTTGAAAACATCTATCTTGACGAACCGGACACGAATCTTGCAGACGACGCGCTTTTCGAGTACGGCGGAGCGCTTGCGGCGCTCGACAAAATCGACGACAGCGTTTCGGTGTTCAAGGAGCTTAACGAGGCCTATCCGTCGAGCCCTCTCGCAGAGGAATCGATGTACAAACGGGGCGAATTGCTGTATGAGGCCGGAAGATACGAAGAGGCCCGGGAGGCGTTCTATGAGCACCGCATCACTTTCCGTCGCGGAGCGCTCTACGACGCTTCGCTGTACTGGGGCGGGATGGCGTCCGCGCAGTCGGGCGAACCGTTCGGGGCGGTTCTGCTGTGGGAGCAGCTTATCGAGAACTACAAGGACAGCGCCTTCAGGGCGGACGCGCTCAGACGCACCGCCGAGGTCTACGAGGAGTCGGGCGATTTCAGAAAGGCGTTGAACTATTACGGGGAACTCATTTCGGTTTATCCGGAGGAAGCGACCGCAGTATCCGCGGATCGACGCGCGGAGAAGCTGCGCTATCTCATCCTTGGTCAGGGCGAACGCGAAGCCGAACTTTCGGTCATCATAGGTCGCGAGGGAACCGGAAGCAGGGAGGGGCGTGAGGCGATCCTCGAGCTTGCGAGGATCTATATCTTCAAGAGCGGCTCGAAGCAGAATCTCGCGCCTCCGCTTCTCGAAGAGTTGATAGCTTCACAGAAGGAGGACCCCTCGACCGCCGCGCAGGCGCAGTATCTGTTCGGGGAGTATTACTATCGGAAAAACGATCTCCGACGCGCCGCGAACGAGTTTCTCAAGGCAATCGCGATTAACCCGGAAGATCGTGATCTCGCCGCGCAGTCGTTGTACCGGGCGGCCGAAATGGCGAAGCTCGCGGGCAATCCGATCGAAGCAAAAGAGCTCGTTCGTCGGATCGAGTCGTCATTCCCCTCTTCTCAGTGGGTCGAGGCCGGCAAGAAACTGATCGAGGAGGAATGATGCACCGACGAAACCTGGCCGGCATCGTCTTGCTCCTCTCCGCGTACACGTCGGCCGCGCAGGATATCGAGCCCGAAGACCCGGGCATCGTTCTTCCGCCCGTATTGTTGGAGGTGGAAGACTTGCAGGTCGAGGACGTCAGGGCCGCGCTTCCCGACGATGAAGATCAGCTTCGACCCGATGTTTCGATTCCGCTTCCCGAGGCCGAGGATCTCTACCTGCCCGAAGAAGCTTTCGATATCCCCTATCCGGACCAGATGGGAGTTGCGCAAGGCGCGGAGTCGGTCGGCTCGACCGAATACGTCGAGCGTCCGCGGAATCCGATTTTTATCGACGGGCGCATCGGAGTGGGCGGGCCGGTCTACGTCCTCGGCGATTTGAGTCTGTACAAGCTCGGCGACGAGCCGAGATTCAAACTGCGTTTTTTCCATGAGAAGCTCGACGGATACGGATTCAGGCAGCCGGGCTCGGGGTTCTTTCGCGGAGAGGACGTGCTTGACGGCACTCTCTCATTTGAAACCGAGGCGGCGAGAATGCGAGTCGACGCGGAGATCGGCGAAACGTCGCGTGGTCTTCAGCGCGGACTTGCCGGAGTTACCGCGGAGTATGATTCGGTCTCGCTTCGGCGATTCGCCTCCGCCGTGTCTCTCTCGTATACTCCGAAGTCCGCACTGTCGCTCTCCGGCGAGCTTCGAACCGGTTATGTGTCGCAGATCCTCGCCGCCGCAACGCCTCGGATATCAACGGAGTTTCTCGTGGCGCCGCAGGTGAGGGGTGCTTTCACCCATGACGCGTTGACCGTGTCCGTCGACGGCCGGTATCGGTTTTCGGCGGCGGCCTCTCCGGCTCAAAGCTATACCGATCACGCGGTCTCCGGCGTCTTGACGGGCGCGTATCGGCTACCCGCGGACATTCGAATCTCCCTCGCCGCCGGCGTCTACTGGAGCAACGACGGCACATTGACGCCCGAGGCAATCCTCGGCGCCGAGGGTCGAATCGGGGCGACTCTGCAGTTCAAGACCGAAGGTGGCTACGGGATGCGCTTGCAGGATTTCACGTCCATGTGGAGCGAGTGGCCGCTCATGTCGCTGGATCGGTCGTTGACCGCCGAATACGGCTGGTTGTGGAACGGCACGGTTCAGTACCGCCCTTTCGGGCGACTGCTCATAACCGCGGATCTCGGCTTTGACTATTCCGACGGCGTCGTTGATCCTTCCTCGACGACCGACCCGCAGACGGGTCTTTTTGCCTTCGAGCAGAGGCGAATGATGTCGTTCTCGACCGACGTATCGGTCGAATGGGACATCACGTCGATATTCGGCGCAGACCTCTCCTGGACGGGGCGATTTATCGAACGTCCCGAACATACGCCCGTGCAGAGCGTTTCGCTTTCGTTCGGCGCCGACGACCCGGGTGAACGATACGGCGCGTCGCTCGACGCAGCGGTCGAATTCGATCCCCGGATTCGGATACCCACAGTCGATGTCGGCGGGTACTACAGGTTGAGCGACAGTGTACAATTCGAGCTGGATGTGCAGGATCTGCTCGCGCCGATCTATGAGACGGGACGCTACGATTGGGAACCGTATATCGAGCCGGGGCTCAACGCGACGCTCACGACGAAGATTTCGCTATAGGAGGAATGCATGATAGAGCTGCTTCAGCAGGGCGGGCCCATCATGGCGATCATCGTGCTGCTTTCGCTTGTCGGCACGGTCATTATCATCGAACGCTTGCTGTTCTTTCGCAAGATCCGCGTGGACGAAGAGAAAATGATCAGCCGTCTGAAGTCCGCTCTCGAGAAGGGACATTTCGACGAGGCAGTGAGCATTTGCGACAATAATCCGGCGCCGATCACCAACCTCATGAAGGTGGGCATCGAGCACCGCAATTTCAGCGAATCGGAGATCAAAGAGTCGATCATGAACGCGGCCAATCTGGAGATCCCGCGGCTCGAGCGATATCTTCCGGCGCTCGGAACGGTTGCGCACATAGCACCGCTTCTCGGACTGCTCGGAACGGTCACGGGGAATATCGAGGCGTTCGGGGTTCTGGGGCAGTTCGCCGCCGGCGGAGACCCGCGTGCGTTGGCGAACGGCATCGCCGAAGCGCTCCTGACGACCGCGGCGGGAATCGTCGTTGCCGTGCCGGCCATCATTTTCTACAACCACCTCGTGAGCAAGGTGAATCATATCATCATCCGACTCGAAAACCGCGTCGGCGAGCTCGTGCTGCTGCTGAAAGGGAGGAGTTACTAGATGAAGTTTCGCCGGCGCCTGAGTCCCGAGGCGCGGGTCGATCTTGTCCCGATGATCGACGTTGTATTCCAACTGGTCATCTTTTTTATGGTTACGAGCACGTTCATGATGACACCCGGAATCAGTTTGGTGTTTCCGGCGTCGACCACCACCGAGCCGGTCCTGATGACGAACGTCGTGGTGACGATCGCCTCTCAGGATGAGATATATATTAATCGTGAAAGGTACACGCTGGCGAGTTTCGAAGACGCGCTCGCGGCGATGGACGAGCAGAAGCGATCGGAAATAGACTCGATCGTAATCGAAGGTGATCGGGAAGTGTCTTATGATCTCATGATCAAGGTGCTCGACCGGCTCAGGTTGTACGGTTTTCGGAACCTAAACTTGCGCTTGCGGGAGGATACGACTCAGGTAGTACCATGACCCAGGTAGAGAAAGAGCGGCTTGCACTGAGTACGGCAATATCGGTCGTGCTGTACGCCGCTTTGCTCCTCGCCACCGGCCGGCTCGATCTGCTCAAACCGAACACACCGCCGTTCTATGCGGGGCCGCTGTTCGTCGAGGTATCGCTCGAGCCGACGACGAGCGCTGCGGTGGTTCCGGGCCGTGAGCCGTCGGAAGCATCACCGACGCTCGAACCACAGCCGCAGCCGGAACCACAGCCGCAACCGGAACCACAGCCGCAGCCGCAACCACAGCCGCAGCCGCAACCACAGCCGCAGCCGCAACCACAGCCGCAGCCGGAACCACAGCCGCAGCCGGAACCACAGCCGCAGCCACAGCCGCAACCGCAGCCGCAGCCGCAACCACAGCCGCAGCCGGAACCGCAGCCACAGCCACAGCCACAGCCCGAACCACAGCCCGAACCGGAGGTGCGGTTACCCACCGAGCCGGCGCCCGACCTCCCCACCGAAGCCGCCGAGCCCGACGCGACCGAGGC
>JAJRYZ010000239.1 GCA_024275515.1 Spirochaetota bacterium | reverse complement strand
GTCCGTGTATACGTCGATGGTGTTCTTGTCTCTGTCAATCAGGACGGAACCACCGGTATCCTTGAACCTGTCCGTGGCGGTATCGTAACGCTTCCCGACGGTCGGGAACTCACCCTCAAACCGGAGGCAATCCGCGTTACGCATGAAGCCGCCGGAATCGAGGGTTTGCCCCTCGATATCGATCCAGTCCAGACAGATCAAGACCGTTATCGGGTGGAATTGCCGGGCGGATTCCGTCTCGATGTCTCTCACGACGAACGTACCGCCGTTATCGGCAATCCTGCAGGCACTGTCGATATTCTCGCCATCGCCCGTATCGAAGGTGTCGGCGAGGATGTTCAGGTCCGTCTGGTCCCCGGTGGAGCCAAAGGATTCACCGCCACCGAAAGCGGTCACAAAGGGATTATTGAAGCCGACGGTACGATCCATCTTTCCATGGCCAACGGTTTAGACCTCGTCATACGCTTCCCGGAAAACACTGAAACCGGAGACAACCCGAGTCATGATGGTACCGCCCCGGTTATCTGCGAGGAGCGTGAGTGATGGGACTTGATTTTCTCGGGAAAGGACTGAAATTCCCCTTCAGGTTCCAGCAACGTTCAGGTGGGGCGCAGGTGTCATCAGCCACTTCACTGGAACACGAACACATCCACGAGAGCATAATCCAGATTCTCGGCACGCGTCCGGGTGAACGATTCATGCGGCCTGAATTCGGGTCCCGACTCAAGGACCTCATCTTTGAACCCAACGATGATGTTTTGAAAGGCTTGATCCGACATTACGTCATCGATGCTGTCAAACGCTGGGAAAAGCGGGTAGTCATCACCGACGTGTCCTTTGACGACTCATCGCAGAATATCGACCGCCACCTTCTGCCTGTCCGTATCTCCTACCGGGTCATCCAGAGCCAAGTGGAAGGAAACCTGGTTTATCCCTTCTATCGCGAGCCGCTTCAAGTATCCGCTCCCCGACAGTTCCGCTCCATTGCCGGTAAGTAACAAGCGGGTCCTCTCTGTCTGTTCCGGCAGATTGAGGAGCCCATGTTGCTAAAACCGATAGGTGACCGGAGATGGGCAGAGCAAGTATCGCTTATACAAACAAGGACTACGACTCCCTGCGTCAGGATCTTCTGGCGCGGGTGCCGCAGTTGACCGACCGCTGGACGGATTTCAACGCGTCCGACCTTGGTGTCGTTCTGCTCGAACTTTTTTGCGGCATCGGCGATATGCTGGCGTACTATCTGGACGCCCATGCCGCCGAAGCCTTTCTGCCCACCGCCCGCCAGCGGCAAAACGTCATCAACCTTTGCAAACTTATCAGCTACCGGCTGGACTCACCGGTGGCTGCCACAACCAATTTGCGTTTCTCCCTGGCCGCGTCCCTTGACGCGGATCTGGTCATACCGGAAGGAACGGCGTGCAGGGCCCGTCTGGAAGACGAAGATGTCGAATTTGAGACGGCCAAAGACGCCACCATCCCGACTGGCCAGATGACGGTCGAAGTGGGCGCGCGTCAGGGAATTCGCAAATCTGAAACCTTTTCCGGCACAGGTGAGCCTGGTCAGACGATCAATCTCACCGGAACGGCAGTCGCTCAAGGGAGCATCCGCGTCCGGATACAAGACCAGGAGTGGACAGAAGTCCTTCACTTCCAGGAAAGCGAGGCCGAATCCCTTCACTTTCAATCCGACACAGACGCCCTGGACAAGACCCGTATCGTCTTTGGTGACGGAGTGCGCGGGTTTGTTCCAACCGCCGGAGTGGAAATCGAGGTGGTGTATCTCGAAACCCTGGGCGCGTCAGGGAACATCGGAGCGAGCCTGGTCAGTGAACTGCTGACGCCCATTTATCTCGACAGTCAACAAGTCGCTCTCATGGTCGACAACCCGGTTCCGGCCACCGGCGGAACCGACCGAGAGAGCCTGGAGCACGCCCGCAAGCAGGCCCCGGCCGAAGTGCGGTCCCTGTGGAAGGCGGTCACCAAGGAAGACTATCAGGCGCTGGCGGAGGGCTATCCCGGTGTCGCCAAGGCACAGATCCTCGATGTCAACGACTGCGGAAATATCCGTTATTACCAGGTCAACATGGCGGTCGCCCCGGACGGCGGCGGACCACCCTCAACGCTTCTTAAAGAAGACCTCGCCGGGTATCTGGAATCGCGAAAGGTCATCACCGTAGAGATCAACCTCTTTGAGCCGGCCTATCGGCCTGTGGTTATCGACGCGGAGATATTCGCCTATGCGGGTGAAGACCTGGATCTGCTGCGCAGCCGGGTCGAACAGGCGCTGGAGGATTTTTTCGCCTTCGACCGCATGGATTTCG
>JAJRYZ010000238.1 GCA_024275515.1 Spirochaetota bacterium | reverse complement strand
CCGTCAGCCGACTTCGATCAACGTGTAACGCCCGTAGTCGCCGTCGCCGAGGTCGATCACGATATCCGCCGCATCACCGCTGCCGACCCGCAGACTGCCCTCTCGCTCGACGCCGTCGGAGCGGATCGTCGACGTTCTCGCCTCCCAATCGTCTCTCGCCCGCACCGCCGGCGAGGCGAGGCGAACCTCGATTCGCGCACCGCTCAGATCGGGCGGTGGAAGACTTGGGATCGGATCGTCGTGCGACACGCTCCCGCCGACCGGCTCGTCGAGACAGCCACGCGTATCGACGACGTGAAAGACGAGTCCGTCGAGCTCCGGCGCGACGAAACCGGTGACGATAACCCCCTCGGGCGCGCCCGATACCCGCATACTCCAGCGACCGCCGATCGACTCCCTGAGGAACGCGGCGATCTCCCGACGCGCCTGCGCCGCTTCAGGTCCGAACCCTTCCGCGGGCAGGCCGCGACGCGATCCCCCGGGCCGCTCGCAGGTGACCGGATGTATGGGCGAAGCGGAAAAGGTGATCCCGGATTCGGGGCCCGTTCTTATCACCGTTCCGCCTGCGCGCGAGTACCGCTCGATCGCGTCACGCTCGGCCTCCGTGACGATCGCCACATCGTTGAGCACCAACACGGGGACCGCCGGGCGCCCGCGATCGAAGTCTTCGGGCTGCCACACCGAGAACTGAATATTGTGCAGGTAGCACGCCTGGGCCCAGGTAAGCAGCTCGGGAATCGTCGTTTGCGCCGCGTTACGGTGGAGCGTCCGGTTTCTCACCGAGTCGTAGAACGCCACGTCGGCGATTCGTCGCACGCGACGCCGCGCACGCGCGTGACGCCGCTCGAAATCACGCAGCTTTGACTCCGACGACGGATCGACTTTTCCTTCCGGGGTGGCCAGGTAGAGCGTACCCCAACTCGCCGCGAGCGACCACGCGAAGAGCGTCGTATCGGGCCTGTCCGGATAGAACATCGACATCGGGGGTATCTTTATTCGTTCGGCTACATCGACCCGATGCGCGGCCTCCACCGCCCAGAACGGCCACGAGTATCGAATGACGTGTGAAAAACAGTTCTCCTGAAAAATCCAGTCGAGTCTCGGAAGCGTGTCGAGCGCGTACGCGGTGGGGTTGACGCCGATCGCGGTCGAAACGTAGTTGGGTCTGAGCAGTTCAAGCCCGAGCGCTTCATAGTGATCGACGACCGCCCGGTGGAACCGTTCGACCGATCGTCGTCTGAACTCGATCCACGCTCGGAAGCTCTCTTCGCCGTAAGCGCCGTGCCAACGACTCCATGCATCTCCGGGCGGGGGAAGCTCGAAACCGGTCTCTTCATGGA
Organism: Spirochaetota bacterium; assembly: GCA_024275515.1. Lineage (GTDB taxonomy): Bacteria > Spirochaetota > Spirochaetia > ARS1246 > ARS1246 > JAJRYZ01. The sequence continues at coordinate 7,470 of JAJRYZ010000238.1, read as the reverse complement.
AGAGCCTGCGACAATGGCCGCACGCGCAGGCGTGCCCGGGCTTTCGATACGACTCGAGCGCGAAGTATTGCACGTCGTCGGTCATGATGCCGTCGACGCCGGTCGCATAGACGGTCTCCAGATACGAGAGATAGGCCCGTCGATAGTTCGGATTATTGAAGCACATCGCATAGCCGTGATAAGAGGTCCGCGCCGGCTCCCCGGTTCGGCCGTCTATTTGTCGAAACTCGGACAGGCGAACGCCGCCGATCACCGGATCCTCGTCGCAGTACTCACGCAGCCCGGGCCACGAAGAGATCGAAGAGCGCCGTTTCTCGAGCACGCGCGCCAAGAACTCCTCGTCGTCCGCGTCGAGAGGATTGAAGGTGAGGTGCGACGAGTGATGCTCGACAACGGCGATGCCTTCCGCGTGGAACGCCGCGACGATTCGCGAAAGCGCCTCGTTCACCTGCGGCCACCACGGTCTGAAAGACCACCGGAAATGGGTGCAGCTGAAGGTAATCACATGGGTTATGTTCGACCGGGCGTATTCGGCCGCCGCGTTGCGATAGTCTCGCTCGGCCCAGTGGAATATCTCCCGATCGTTGTACCAGAAAAAGCCGAATCTCGCATCCCACGGATCGTTTCGTTTTCGCACCTCTCGCCTCCGCTGTTCTAGAGATAGTTCAGATTGTTGTCGCGACGATGCCGCGGCTGAACGCCGTTGGGCGCCTTGCCGTCGGTGCAGACAGGGTAAACACGCGTCCCGGTCATCCGATCGCCCTCGAAAACGGCCGGATGACTCGTTACCACCCGCGTCGTTTTGACGAGCCAATCGGCAAGCAGGTCGACGCCTTCGACCAGTATGTGCCCGAACGCGGTTTCCCCCGCGAGATTCCGCGTCTCGTGGGGATCGGACTCCATGTCGTATAGTTCATGGCGGAACGGATTCTCGAACATTCCACGCGGATAGTAGACCATCCGCCATTTCCCCCAGCGCGCCGACTTGCTGTAGGGATTCTCGGTCACCGCCACGTCGCGAACCGACGTCCGTCCCCCGGCGAGCAAGTCGCCGATGTCCACCCCATCTGTACCGTCCATCGCTTCGATGCCGCACAACCGGGGGAGCGTCGCCGCCATGTCGACCGACTCGATAAGCTCGTTGCAGACGATTCCCGCCCTGGAGACGCCGGGAACCCGCCAGATCATCGGGACCCTGCAGACCGCGTCGGAGCAGATGCCCGGGGCCTTTTCCTCGATTCCGTGAATGCCGTGATAGCAGCCGTGGTCGCTCGAGTAGATGACGATCGTGTCGTCCTCCAGACCGCGCGCGCGCAAGAATTCGAGCAGCCGCCCGAACACGTCGTCCACCTGGCTCACGCACGCCAGAGTTCCCCGCCACGCCCTGCGCGCGCCGTCGGCGAACTCTTCATCGGGAGCGCCGAAGTCCCACCTGCGCGAATGGAACCTCTCGAACGCAGCGCGAAAATGCGGAGCGCGGTGCCCCGGGTCGGCGTCGATCGTCCCGGGAAGCGCGAGCGAGTCCGAGTAGAGATTCCAGAACCGCTCGTTCGGTAGCAGCGGATGGTGCGGCTTCTGCATCGCGATCTGTACGAAGAAGGGCCGTCGATCGTCGGCGCCCATGAACTCGATCGCCTTCGAAGCGCACCACATCTCCTGGGTGTGCTCGTACGGGAGTTTCGACACCATCGCGTCGTGGGAGATCGTTCCCGGGCCGTACTCTTTCGGATTGTGCCAACTGTCTTCGAGCGCGCGGAGCCCGAGCGCCTCCAGCCGATTCAGGAACTCCGACTCTCCGGCAACGCCGTCCGCCGATTCGTAGGTGTCGCCGAACTCATCCACGTCGTCGGCGATCCAGTTGCGCGGCGAGTTGGGCAGATGGAGCTTGCCGTACCCGGCGGTTCGGTACCCGGCGGCCCTGAAATGACGCATCAGGTTGGGAAGTCCGGGGTTCGTCGGCCCGGAGAGGCCGTAGTATCCGTGGTTATGGCAGTACTGACCGGAGAGGATGCTCACCCTGCTCGGAGTACAAATCGGGTTCTGACAGTAGGCGCGCTCGAACCTGACCCCGCCGGCGGCGAACTCATCGAGGTTCGGCGTAAGCACCTGTCGGTGGCCGGCGGAGCCGAGCAGCTCCGCGTTGTGCTGATCGGCGAGAACCATAAGTACGTTCGGTCGATTCATTCCGCATTCCTTCGCCGTTACGACGCTACATGCGATCGATCGGAAACGGCTCGAAGCATCGGCGCGGCGGCGTGTCTCCGCCGAGCCGCGCAAGCTGGCCCATGCCGGTAACCGGTTGGAGAGCGCCGTCGTAACACGGCTCGACCCAGCGCTCGAACCACGCGTCCAGCCGAGCCCGAAGCTCCTTCATCAACGCAGCGCGCGTCGGATCGCCGGCGAGATTCGTGCTTTCTTCCGGGTCGTGCGCGAGATCGTAGAGCTCGTCGGGGCCGAAAAAACTCCGCGCCACGTATTTCCACTCTTCGGTCCGGATCATCCGCACCGGGCCGTACTCGTCGAAAACCACGACTTCGCGGGAGTCCGGGGAACTCCGAGTCTCTCCGGTCATGATACGGTCGGCGAAACTCAGCCCCGGAAGAGCCTCCGCTTCCGGGTTGTCGATCCCGACGAGATCGAGCAGCGTCGGCATGAGGTCGTAGGCGCTTACCATCGAGCTTTCGACGTCACCCGCGCGGATTCTTCCGGATTGCCGGACGATAAACGGGACCTTGATCGAGGAGTCGAACATATTCAACGGATACGTTCCGTTTCCTTTGCCCCACACTCCGTGATGCCCCATGTTCATTCCGTTGTCGCCGGTAAACACCACGATCGTCGACGCATCGAGCCCGCCTCGCCGAAGCGCCTCGCACACCGAAGCGACTCCACGATCCATTCCGGTTACCGCGGCGAAGTACCCGGACAGGTTCGCCCTCCGCGTCCGGTCCCAACCGTCGGACGCCGCCTGTTTTTCCAGCCCCCATCGAACGCCGTTGTTGGCCCACGGATGGAACGGGAGGTCGGGGCAACTGTCGAAGGGACATGATTCGTAAAGCCCGATCAAGTCTTCCGGATGGTTGCCGATCCACGGACTGTGCGGCGCGGTATAATGCACGCCGAGGTAGAAAGGCCGCTCGTCGCGAGCCGTCGAGTCGATGAACTCGCACGCGTCGCGGGTTATCGCGTCGGTCACGTAGTCCGGCTCGACGTAGGGCACACCGTGGCGTATCATCGGCGCGCCGTAGTACGGCCCGCCGCCCTGCTGATGAACGTACCAGTGCGAGTGGCCCTTCTGTGGACGAACACTGTCGCCGAGATGCCACTTGCCGCTCAACCCCACGAGATACCCCGCCTCGGCGAGCAGTTCGGTGTAAGCGGTCCGTCCGACGAGGTATTCGACAGCGTCCGGACCCATGTTCCCCTCGCGCAGCCAGTCATGTATCCCGTGCTGCGAAGGTATTCGCCCGGTAAGCAATGTGGCCCGCGCGGGGGAGCAGACGGGAGAAGCGCAGAAGAAATTGTCGAAACGAACGCCGGTCCGGGCGAGCGCGTCTATGGCCGGCGTCCGAATCTCGGTGTTGCCGTAGCACCCGGCCGCCCACTGCCCCTGATCGTCGGAGAGAATGAAAACGATATTCGGTCTGTCGGGATCGTGACTCGCCATGGCTTACTCTCGCCTACCCCGACGGGCGCGTCAAGGTTCCGCGGCGGCGGGTCGGTCGGCGAACCCGGCTCTCGACACGAGCTCGACGATGTTTTCGACGTGGCGCGTGTGGGGAAACAAATCGACCGGTCTCTGCCGAGCAACGCGGTAGTGCGCGCCGAGCGTGGCTACGTCCGTCGCCTGCGACGCCGGGTTACAGCTGACGTATATGATCCGGTCCGGGAGCATACGCGCGAGCGCTTCGACGACGCGCGGATGCAACCCGGCCCGAGGCGGGTCGACCACGACGAGGTCGGGGACGCCGCCCGGTCGATCCCATCCGGGAAGCGCCTCCTCGGCGGCGCCGGTGACGAACTCGACGTTTCCGATGCCGTTTGCGCGCGCGTTGCGCCGGGCGGCTTTGATCGCTTCGGGAACGACCTCCAGTCCGGTCGCCCGGCGACACGCGCCGGCCAGGAACAGCGCGATGCTCCCGATGCCGCAGTACAGATCGAGCACGGTCTCGCCGCCGCGAAGATTGGCCCATTCGCCGATGATCCGATAGAGCCGTTCGGCCTGCGCCGAGTTGGTCTGATAGAACGATTTCGGATCGATCTCGAGCGTAAGCGGGCCGCACCGCTCACGTATGGAGCGGGCGCCGGCGACGTGCACCGCTTCGTGCGGCGAGAGATCGTCGTTCCGCGTCGGGTTAATCATATAGTACAGCGACGTCACCCGCGAAAAACGTCTGCGGACGAAATCGAGCAGGTCGGAGGTGCGTTTCCGGTCGTCGTACGCGAAAACGACGACGAGCATCACCTCTCCGAGAAGCGTGGTTCGCACGACCAGATTCCGAAGAAGTCCCTCGTGAGTGACCGGGTCGTAATAGGGATAGTCGTTCTCGCGGGTAAACGCCGCGACGGCATTGCGTATCTCATTCGTCGGTTCACCCTGCAGATGGCACCGTTCGATGGGGACGACCTTGTCGAAACGACCCGGAGCGTGAAACCCCAGCGCGCCGCCGGTTTCGATTTCCACGCCGGCCGCGACTTCCTCGCGCGTTATCCATCGACGGGCGGAGAACGAGTAGTCGAGCCTGTTCCGATAGTAGTACACATCGAGACACCCGAGAATCGGCTCGGGACCGAAACACGGACCTTTGACCACAGCGGGAGCGTACCGCGCAAACGCCTGGGCCACCATTCTCTGCTTAAGCTCGAGTTGTCGCGCGTACGGGATGTTCTGCCATGAGCAACCGCCGCACTCTTCGAAGTGGACGCATCGCGGCGCGATCCGTTCGATTCCGGTCGACCGTACCGCAAGAAGCCTGCACTTTGCGTGCCCGGACCGTCGCCGCCGCACCGCGGCGTCCACTCGATCGCCGGGGAGCGCCCCGTCGATAAAGAGAACGTACCCGTCACCGTGTACCACTCCGTGGCCCTTCAGATCGATATCGTCCACCGGAAGGTCTTCGTACCGTTTCGGACGTGACATGCGACCGTTACACTAGCGAAGGCAACGGTGCGTGACAAGGGAGGCGCGGACGAATCGGCGGTCCCGGAATCGGGCGAGCCGACCGAAGCATTGACATCCGGCGCAGCCGACCCGTAGAGTTCCTGAAGACTGAACCGGCAACATGAACGCAAACCGCGACGACATTAAACGGTGGATCGATCGGGCCGTCAACTTCAGCTTCGCACGTTCCGGCGGCCCCGGAGGTCGGAACGTCGACAAAGTCAATACCAAGGTCGTCGCCGCGCTTCCCATCGACGAGCGCGCGCCGCTTTCGGAAGCCCAGATCTCCCGTCTTCGCGCCAAATTGAGGAACCGCATCAACTCCGAAGGGACTCTCATCGTACACGCCCGGCGCGGTCGCACACAGTCGGCCAACCGAAGACGCGCATTGGAGCAGATCGAGCGTCTGGTGATCTCTGCGTCGACCGTCGCCACGCCCCGCCGTCGCACCGTAAGGCCGCGACGCGCGAACGAACGCAGGCTGGAACAGAAGCGCGCGCGCGGCGTGAAAAAACGCCGCCGACGCCGGCCCGACGAAGAATAGCGGCAATTCCCGTTCGCGCGACCGCTCTCCCCGCGCCGGCGGCTACGCCCGCAGCTTCAGGATCTCGGCGACGTGACTCGGAGTAATCGCCGAATGCTCGCCGAGACTCTTGACGCCCCTCTTTTCAAGTCGTTCGGCGACGATCCGGCCGGCGCTTTCGGGTATGCCGTAGTCCGACAGCCGGGTGTCGCACCCGGTGTCTCTGAAGAACTCTTCGGTCCGTGCTATCGCCTCATCGATCCGGCGCGCCTCATCAGTGGCCCGGATGCCCCATACGCGCTCGCCGTACTGAAGCAATTTTTCCCTTTTGCGGTCGCGCTGATGGCGCATCACGCCCGGAAGAACGATCGCAAGCGATTGGGCGTGATCGACCCCGTACAGCGCGGTGAGCTCATGACCCACCGCGTGCGTCGTCCAGTCCCCCGGGACTCCGCAGCCGATGAGCCCGTTAAGCGCCAGGGTCGCGCACCACATAATCGCCGCCCGGGTGTCGTAATCGTTCGGATCGTTCTTGACGGCCTTTGCGCGGTCGATAAGCGTCAGCAGAATCGCTTCCGCCTGACGGTCCTGAAGATACCCGCCGACCGGATAGGTAAGATACTGCTCCATGACGTGCACGAAGGCGTCGACGATTCCGTTCGTCACCTGCCGCGGCGGAAGCGTGTAGGTGGTCTCAGGGTCGAGAATAGAAAAAACCGGCAGCACGCGCGGGCTTCCGAATGCGAGCTTCTCGTTCGTGCTCCGCCTCGAAATAACCGAGTTCCCGTTCATCTCCGAACCGGTCGCCGGAAGAGTGAGGATCGTCCCGAACGGAAGCGCCGAAGCGACCTCCGCCCCTTCGCTTAAGATCCGCCACGGGTCTCCCCCGTCGAACTTAGAGGCGGCGGCGATAAACTTCGTCGCGTCGAGCACCGATCCCCCGCCGACCGCCAAAAGGAAATTCGCGCCGGCCGTCCCGACGGCGTCGACCGCCTTCATGCAGGTTTCGTAGAGCGGGTTGGGTTCTATACCGCCGAACTCACCGGCGATTCGATCCTTGGCGACCGCCATGACCCGGTCATAGACCCCGTTTTTTTTGATCGACCCGCCGCCGTATACCATGAGAATCGTCGCGTCGGCGGGAAGCTCTTCGGCCAGAGACGCGACGGCTCCTTTACCGAAACGGATTCGAACCGGATTGTGATAAGTAAAATTGTTCATGTTCGAAGCTTCCTCCACATATTAATCGCCGTAGGGAGTATACTCCACGACCCGCCTCTTCTCGATCGACTCAAGCGCTGCGTGGCTCAAATCGAGCGCGATCCTCGCGTCGCGGTAGGTGACGTCGAGTTCCGCGCCGTCCGCGACCGCCGCGACGAACCGATCGAGTCGGACGGCCATCCCGGGAGACCGGTCGGGCCACTCTTCCCGGTGATCTCCGCACTCGAGCACGACCGTGCCGGAGCTCGAATAGACGCCCCCCAACGGTCCGATCAGCTCGGGACCGTTGGTGGGAGCCCGGTAGGCGCGAGGCATTCCCCAGTTGATATAAAAAGAACCGAGGTGCCCCGCTTCGGTTTCGACTTCGATCGACGCGGCGTCGACGGCAAGGTCGTCGAGACCCTCGAGCTCGGGTTTCCCGGCGCCGAAAACGTGACCGGAGGCGAAAACGCGGACGATCTCCGAATCGGTGATGTATCGAAGCATGTCGAACATATGGCCGGCCATATCGACGCCGACGCCTCCGTTCATCAATCTGCGATGCATCGCGAGCTACGGGCGGATG
>JAJRYZ010000237.1 GCA_024275515.1 Spirochaetota bacterium | reverse complement strand
CGTCGCATCGGGACCCTCGACTCGTAGTAGGCGCGAACGTCGGCGACGCTTCGTGCTCCGGGAACCTTCCCGGCGCGCAGGTATTGAACGAAAAGCCCCTTTTCGGGGTCCGACCAGAGCGGACCCTCGAAGAAATTCCCCGGACACACGGAGTTCACCTTGATCCCGTCCTCGACGAGCTCGAGCGCAAAACTCTGCGTCAACCCGATTCCACCGAACTTTCCCCCCGCGTACGCGCCGTTCCGGTTCGACCCTTCGAGTCCCGACTTCGAGTTGATCTGGATGATATCGGTGCGGTAGGCGGGCGCGACGGAGTGTTGGAGCGCCATGATCGGCGCGACGTGTTTGACGCCGAGAAAATACCCGGTGTAGTTGACGCGCGTCACGAGCTCGAAAGCGTCGAGATCGAGCTCTTTGACACTGCCGGCCCTGAGGATCCCGGCATTGCTGACGTACAGGTCGATGCCGCCCGCCTCGTCGACGACTCGCCCGACCATCGCGCGGACCGACTCTTCCGAGGTGACGTCCGCCGCGACGGGCGCCGCCGTCGTCCGGCCCGCCTTCCCGTTGAGCTCGTCGCAGAGCGAGCAAGCACCGGCCTCGTTGACGTCGACGACGAATACGGTGCTTCCGGCGGCCGCAAGATGGCGGACGATCTCTTTACCGAAGCCCTGCGCCCCGCCGGTCACCACCGACACCGCCCCGGCCACCACGCCGCTTCGGGAACGATGCATCGAATAACCGGAGGTGGGATCACCGTCCTCCGCGTCGTCTCGCGCGACGGGCGCCGTCGGCGCGGCGCCCGAGGCGGCCTCGACGGCGTTGTTCTCGGCGGAATCGATGTCGAGGCCGAAACCGAAGGTGCCGACACGCGGGACGACGACGGCACGAACCGTTCCGCCTGAGCCGAACGTATCGCGGCGAATCGCGTCGAGGTATTGCTCGTCGTCACGGTAGGCGGGAAGAACGACGACGCTTTCGGAAACTGCGTCGGGAATCGAAGCGTTGTAGCGAACGTGGAGGCCGTAGCGAGCCGCCATCGTCGATCCTCGAAACAACGGCGCCAGCTTTCGCGCGATCTCATTACTCATAACCGGTTCCTTAATTTTTCTGCGGCCGACACAATCGAGTCGGGGCGGCGCGGATCCATCGACGCTCCGATCTCGGCATAGAGGTCCATTCGACGATCGAGCGACTCATCCGCCCACGGGTTGTCCGGCCGAAAAAACCCGTAGCGTGGGTCGACATCGGCGAGTTTTTCGTGGGCGATGAGCGCCCACGCCGCGCGAGTCAAATGGACGAAGCCCGGACGAGCGATCTCGGGGCAGTTGAACGACTGTCTGGATGAGTTTATGTCGACGCCCGAAATCTCCATAAGCCCGTGTCGCCGGCACAACCGCCGGATCCGCTCGAGCTGCGCCTCGGTATTGCGGGGAGGCATATAGGTGACCGCGCGAAACCCGAGCCGTTTCAACTCGACGAATAGCTCGTCGAGGTAGGAGTCCTCGAACCGTTCGGGTTTCTTGTCGCCGGTGGGCGAATCGGTGACGTCGCCGAGGTACGGGTAGGCGGAAACGGCGCCGATCGACTCGGCGAACGCGAGTGCGTCCCGGACCGGGACGCACTCGAATGAGTCGGGCTGAAGGTATATCCGCGGGACGAGCGACACCTTGAACACCCCGAGAAGGTCGTACAGGTAGTGCGGATTCGCCGCGTCTTCGAGGTACTCCTCGACGCGTCGAGGCGCGGTGATCGCCGCTGTCTCTTTCAGAAAGCGTACGACCTCAGGTCCCCTGCCGAAACGGTCGACGACGATCCGCGCCAGCGCAAACAGCAGATGACGCTCGGTGATACTCCCGCCCTCGGCCGCCCTCGACGCGTCGTAAACGTCGCGCTCGTAGTCGATCGCCGGCAGCCCCCAATCGGCGGTGAGCTCGTTGAGTCGTCGACACATCGACCGATTCCTGCGGTTCCTCGCGTCGCGAACCGAGTCCAGAAACCGATCTACTCGACCGATCGAACCGCGCGGAATGCCGTGCACGGCGATATAGGCGATGTTGTTCGAATCGGGATTATTGATCCTGCGTCCTTCGACCGCCGTCCCGGTCATGGTGACGCGAAGCTCGAACCCCACCGTCGAGGCGATTCCGATCGACGCCGACGCGTCGAGCATCTCCTCACCGCCGGCGATCGAATCGTGATCCATTATTCCGACCGTTTGCAGCCCCGCTTCCCAGGCACGGTAGGCGGCCGACGAAGGAGAATACGGGCTGAACGAATAGATCGTGTGAACGTGGTTGTTGACCTCGTTGGTCGAAGGCCGCGTTATCTCACCGCACGATATCGAAGCACCGATCGACGCGGCGGCGGCGAGTCGCTCGCTCCTGTCGGGACTCTCGAGACGTCGAATCAACCGCTGCATCCGCTACACGCCTTTGCGATACCGACGCAAAAGATCGCCGGTCGTCTGCACGGTGGTTACCGTGTGATCGGGAAGCGGAAGGATCTCTTCGTGGATCGTGTCGAGAATCCATTCCTTCTGCGGAAAAAAGACCGTCTCCATCTCGGCGGACGGGACGATCCAATTGCGCGAAGCGACGACCGCGACCGGCGCGTCGAGGTAATCGAAGGCCGCGCGCGTGACCGTCGATGCGACGGTGTGAAGAAACGAGCCGCGCTCGCAGGCGTCGGACGCAAGCACGAGCCGACCGGTCTTTTTGACCGATTCGACGACCGGATCGAGGTTGAGCGGATTGATAAAACGCAGATCGAAAAGGTCGACCCCTATGCCCTTTTCCGCAAGCTCATCGGTCGCCTCGAGGGCACGGTAGAGCGTGGCGCCGACGGTGCAGATGGTCAGCGCGTCGCCGGTGCGTCGTAGCGCCGGCGCGCCCTCCTCCACCTCGTAGTAGCCTTCGGGAACCCCGGAGGAGACGAACTCCTCTCCTATGTCGTAGATCCGTTGACTTTCGAAGAAGATCACCGGGTCGGTACCCCGCAGCGCGAGATTGAGCATCCCTTTCGCGTCGTAAGGAGTCGCGGGGAACATGACCTTGAGCCCCGGTATATGCGCGACGAGCGAGGTCCAGTCCTGCGAATGTTGCGCCCCGTATTTGTTGCCGACCGAGACCCGCACGACAAGAGGCATCCTGAGCACACCGGCGGACATCGACTGCCACTTCGCCGCTTGGTTGAAGATCTCGTCGCCGGCCCGTCCCAAAAAGTCGCAATACATCAGCTCGACCACCGCGCGACCGCCCGAGAGCGCGTATCCGATTCCCGATCCGACGATCGCTCCCTCGGAAATAGAAGTGTTGAACAGCCGGTGATACGGCAGCGACTCGGTCAGCCCTCGATACACGGCGAAAGCTCCGCCCCAGTCGCGATTCTCTTCTCCGTAGGCGACCATCGTGGGGTCGGCGTAGAAACGATGGATCATCGCCTCGAAAAGCGCGTCCCGGATACAAAACACTTTCGACTTGGCGACCGGCTTCCCCGAGGCGTCGCGCGCGAACCGCTCCTTCCGCGCGAGCGACCGGACGCGCGGGTTCTCTTCGAGCGGAATCAACACCTCCGGGTCTCGCCGGTCGAGAGCGTCGACCGCCCCGTTCGAGAACATGACCGACTCGATAAACCGCGCATCGACCCGCGGAGAGTCGTCGAGGCTCGAGGCGAGCCTGAGCGCCTTGGTGATTTTCGCGACGACGCGCTCTTTGTATCTTTCGGCCTCCGATTCACCGATAACACCATGATCTATGAGGTATTTCCCGTAGCCGGAAACGCAATCGGCCTCTTCCCACAGCCGCATTTCCTCCTTCGTCCGGTACGACGAAGCGTCCGACGGACTGTGCCCCGAAAGCCGATAGGTAATGGTGTCGAGCAGGACCGGTCCCCTGCCCTCCACGAGAATCCGCTTCTTGCGCTCGACCGCATCGGCGACGGCGAGCGGATTGTACCCGTCGACCCGTTCGGCGTGCATATTATCGGGATTGACGCCCGCCCCTATTCGGGCGAGCACGCCGTAGCCCATCGTTTCACCGCAGGTCTGGCCGCCCATTCCGTAGAAATTGTTGAAAAAATTGATCATCACGGGAGGCGCGCCGCCTATCTCCTTATCCCACAGTGTTCGATACTGATCCATCGCCGCGATCATCATGCCTTCCCACACGGGGCCGCATCCGGCGGAAGCGTCGCCGATGTTGCCGACGACGATGCCGGGTTTTCTGTTGATCCTTTTGAAGAGCGCCGCGCCCACGCAGATGTCCCCGCTTCCGCCGACGATGGCGTTGTTGGGGAAGCTTCCGAATGGAGCGAAAAAAGCGTGCATCGACCCGCCGAGACCCCGATTGAAGCCGGTCCTGCGCCCGAAGATCTCGGCGAGCGTTCCGTAGAGAACGAAATCCTCTGCGAGATCCCGAACGTCGCCCGAGTGGTCGCGCTCGACTACCGCGAGACACTCTCCGCCGAGGTATTCGCGCATCACCTGCTCGAGCCATGACTCGTCGGACTTTTCGACTGCGGAAAAACATTTGGCGAGAATCTCGCCGTGGCTCCGGTGTGATCCGAAAACCAGGTCTTCGACGTCGAGATGGACGCACTGGCCGACGGCCGCCGATTCCTGGCCGATCGACAGATGCGCGGGCCCCTTGTGCTCGTATTCGATTCCCTGATAGACGCCCTGCTTTTTTATCGCGTCGAGCATCGACTCGAACTCGCGAACAATGAGCATGTCGTAGTAGATCCGCTTGAGTCGCTCTTCGCCGTAACGGCTCTTCTCCTGCGCGAAATCGCCCGAGTAGACGTTTACCGGGATGCTTTTGATCTTGACGGTGCTCTTCTTTCGGACTTTCGCAGGGTCGACGACGAGGGATTTCGGCATGATTAACTCTCCTTGATCTCGGATATTACAGTTCGCGAATCGTGTCGGGCACGATTTCGGATACGGTCGGATGCGGGAATACGATCTCTTCGACATCGCACGCCCGCAGCTCGTTTTCCAGCATCGTCGCCGCGCCGAAAATCATCTCCGAGCAGCCGTCGCCGAACAGGTGGATGCCGAGAACGAGGTCGGTCTCTTCATCGACGACCATTTTGCAGAGTCCGGCGCCGTCGCGACCGTACTCGGCGAGAAACCGGCCGTTGGCTCTCATCGGAAGCTTGGCGACCTTGATCGGGCGTCCGCTCTCGCGCGCCTGCGCCTCGGTCATGCCGCACGCGGCGCCTTCGGGGATCGTGTAGACGACCGACGGCACCGCGCCGTAGCGCATAAGAGCCCGCTCGCCTGCCATATCGCGGACGGCGACGTCGGCCATGCGGTACGCGGAATGCGCGAGGAGCGACTTCCCGGTCACGTCTCCGGTCGCATAGACTCCGGGAAGGTTCGTCCGCATCCGTTCGTCGACGCGGATTCCCGACCGCTCGACGTCGAGTCCGATCTCTTCAAGCCCGAGTCCTTCCACATTCGGGCTGCGCCCGACCGACATCAGGATGAGGTCGGCTTCGAGCTCGCTCGTCGTTCCCGAGCACGCGTAGCGAACACCGTGTGAAGTTATCTCCTCGACCTTCGCTCCGAGATGATAAGTTATCCCGGAAAGCGCTTTTCTCACGGCCGCGGAAATCTCCGAATCGAGAACCGGAACGATCTCGTCGAGCATCTCCACGACGTGGACTTCAACGCCGACATTCGAAAAGAACGAGGCGAACTCCATCCCGATGACCCCGCCGCCGATGACGACGAGTTTCCCAGGCAGCGTCTCGATCTCCAGGATCTCGCGGCTGGTCACGACGGAGGAGTGGTCGTGTCCCGGGATCGGAACAGTCGCAGGAGAGGCGCCGGCGGCGATAATCACGTTCGTTCCGGAATAGACTTCCCCGGCGACCCCGATCGAGCGCGGCCCGACGAACCTGCCCTCCCCCGATATCACTTCGACGCCGTATCGCTTCATCTGATAGGCGATCCCCTTTCTGAGCGTCTCGATCGTGCGCCGTTTCCACGCCATCGCGCCTGAAAGATCGTAGCGCAACCCGTCGATATGAACGCCGAATCGCTTCGCCTCCGCCGCGTGCGCGAACACCTTGGCCGAGTGAAGCAGGGTTTTCGCGGGAATGCAGCCGCGGTTCAGGCAAACGCCGCCGAGGTGTTCCTTTTCGACAAGCGCGACCGACATACCGCGCTTCCCGGCGTGTTCGGCGGCACGGTAGCCGCCCGGGCCGCCGCCGAGGATTACCAGATCGTAGTGTCGTTCGTCCATCGTTTCCCCCTACCCGGCGAGAACCAGGTCGAAATCCGCGATCGCCTCGCGAAGAGCCTTGAGAAACCACGACGCGGGATACCCGTCGACGCCGCGGTGGTCGATCGTCAGCGAGAGGCCCAGATGCGGTCTGAACTCGACCCCTTCCTCGCTCCGCACCGGTTTCTGCTCGATCGAACAAACGCCGAGAATCGCCACCTGCGGCGGGTTGAGCACCGGCGTGAACATCTCGATACCGAGCGCCCCGAGGTTGGTAATGGTAAAGGTCGCGCCGGAAAGCTCGTCGGGGTTGATCGATCCTGACTGGCACGCCTGCGCGAGCCTGTTGGTTTCCCGCGAAAGCTCGCGCAATGTGAGCGCGTCGGCGTATCTCACCACCGGGACCATCAACCCCCTGTCGGTGTCCACCGCGAAACCGGCGTGGACATGCTCGAACCGTCGAATATGCGTATCGAGGAAATGCGCGTTCATCTCGGGAAAGTCGACGATCGTGCGAACGGCGGCGAACATGACCAAATCGTTGATCGTAATGCTTCGAAGCCCGCGATCAACCTCGGAGTTCTTGAGCAGCGACCGATATCGCAGCATCGCCCGCGCGTCGGCCGAACCGTGAAGCGTAAGCTGCGCGGTGGTGGTAAGCGAGGCGAGCATCCGCTCGGCGATGATCTTCCGCACCCCGGACACCGGCGCGTCCTCGAAAGCTCCCGGGAAATCTTCCACTCCCGCGGCGGCGCCCGGTGTCGCTTCGACACGAAGATCGGCCACCCTGACGCGGCCGCCGATTCCCGTTCCGACCGCCGGCGCCCGCGCTCCCGTTGCGGCGCGTTCGCCGGCGGCCGCCCGCGTGAGAGGTTCTCCCGCCGCCGCGGAGGCGACGTCGCGTTCGATGATCCTCCCGCCGGGTCCGGTGCCCCGCCCGACGAGCGAAGAGACGTCGAGGCCTCGTTTCTCGGCAAGACGCCGAGCGCGGGGAGAGACGGCGATCCTTTGCCCCGGTTCCGGTGAAACCGATGCGGGGCCGCCCGCCGGCGCGACGGAAGCCGCCGCCGTTCCGGCGGGCGCCGGCGGCGTTTCCGCCGGTCGCGTCCCTATCGCCGTCGCCGCCGGCAGCGACGCCGGCTCGACCCGTGACGGTGTCTGCGAAGCGGGCGGAGCAAGCGAGGAGACCTCCTCGCCCGGCTCGCCTATCGCCGCAATCGGCGTCAACACCGGAACGTCGTCGCCCTCTTCGAAAAAGCGGGCGAGCAGCGTCCCGGCCGCGGTGCTTTCCACTTCGAATGTGGCCTTGTCGGTTTCGACCTCGCAGAGCACTTCTCCCTCCGCGACGCGGTCGCCTTCGTTCTTTTTCCATGAAAGTATGACGCACGATTCGACGGTGTTGCCCTGGCGCGGCATGAGTACACGTTCGGCCATTATCTCCTCCTCTAAACGGGTCGTCGCGTCCGCTCGGCCCGCGGGCGCGGCGATCGGTCTTCGCGCTACGCCGTCCGTACGTCGACGAAGAGCGATTCAATCATGCGAAGCTCCTCTTCGCCGAGCTCCGAATCGGTGATACATATATCGATCCGTTCGAGAGGCAGAACGCGCGCGAAACCGGCCCTGCCGTACTTGCTTGAATCGGCGACCAGTACGACTCCTTCGGCCTGCGCCGCCATCTTGCGAACGATCTCGGCGCCTTCGACGAGATGCGTCGTCAGTCCGGTTTCGGCCGAGAAACCGTCGGTCCCGATAAAGGCGACTCGAACATGAAACTGATCGAGCTCAGAAAGAGCGACCGGACCGACGAACGATTCGGTCAACGGTCGAAACTCGCCCCCGGTCACCGTCAGATGGATCGAGGGGTTGGTTCGGGCAAAGGGCAAGAGCAGCGTCGAGTTGGTGACGACGTGCACATCTCTGCGGCCGAAAAGGTATTTGCCGATGAGCGCGGTGGTCGTCCCGGCTTCGATCATGATCGTGTCGCCGTCGGCTACCATCTCCGCGGCAAGCCGCGCGATCCGATTCTTCTGTTCGCAGCGGTGGCGCCGCCGCACGATGATACTTCGGTGAAACGCCGATTCGGCGCCTCCGCGAGTACGGACCACGTACCCCTGATCGGCGAGCGTCGAGAGGTCGTTGCGAACGGTTACCGCGGAAACTTTGAGGCTCTTGCTGATCTCGGCAACCGAGACGGAACCTTCTTCGGCAAGAATCTGCAGTATCTCCTTCTTTCGATCGTTCACTCGGTCCACCCGCCCGAAGCGCGGGCGCCTCCCTTCTGCACGATGAGCTTTGTTCGGCGTCTCTCGCCGAGCCGCCACACGCATCACGGGGCGCCGGCAACCCTAAACTCTCTTTCGAAAGTGTACCAATACTCTTTCGATCCACTTTCGAATGTATTTCTTTTTCTGCGTTGCTGCAACCACCGAGTTCCCCGCTCCGGGCGCTACTTCCGCGACGCAAGATAGAGAAACGGGGTATCGAAAACGGCGACAATCAGTTTGAAAAGATAGGTCGTCACGACGATCTCGAGGACGACGTTCAGCTCGAATACCCCCAGAAACGCCGCGAAGGTGAAGACAATCGTATCGATTAGCTGGCTTACGAGCGTGCTTGCGTTGTTTCGCACCCACAGGTAACGCCTCTGCGGCAATAATCGCTTCCAACGTTCGAAGGCCCATACGTCGTGAAGCTGCGAAACGGCGTAAGCGAAAAGGCTCGCGAGGGTGATCCTCGGAACCATCCGGAAAATCCGCTCAAGCGCATCCTGCGCGAAATCCTCATCCGATGGTCTAAACAGCAGAGCAATCGTCATCAACACCGTCATCGATATGAGCGCGACGAATCCGAGGTAAACTCCGCGCCGGGCCGCGGACCGGCCGTGACGCTCGCTCAGAATGTCTGTCGCGAGAAACGAACTTGCATACACGATGTTTCCCAACGTCGCGGTCAACCCGAACAGTTCGACACTCTTGACGACTTGAATGTTCGCAACGATTACCGAGACGGCTATCCAGACGTACAGCCCCGTCTTCGAAAAGAGCCGATAGACGAGGAGAATCCCACCGAAGTTGAGCGCCATCATGAGAAACCAGAGCGATTCGTTCATCCGTCTCTACTCGTAGGAGAGAATACCGGCAAACCGCGAGGACAGCTCCTCATCCTCGCGAAGCCCGCGCAGCAGAGCATCGAAGGCTTTGTCCTGCGCTTGGGAGAGGCTGAGCCCGCCCCCTTTGTGCTCTTCGCTTCGGTAGCTGAACAGCGTCCGCCCATCGGAACGTACCGAGAATACCGCCTCGATGAATACGAAAACGAGCCCTTCGGTGTAGCGCGAAGCCGGCGCCTTCCGGAGCGAAAGCTCGACGTCCACGGTGAATCGATCGTCCGCAGTCGGTTCGGCGATTTTGAACGGGACGAGATCCGAGAGGAGCGCGACGACGGCGCCGCGGATGTTGGGAATGGTCATCTCCTCGGGAACGCCGAGCGTCAGTCCGGCCGAGATCTGTCTGAGATCCACCGGCAACTCCCGGGTCGGAGGATTGACGGCTCTTGGTATACGGTCGATCTCGATGCCGTGGCGCTCGAGATCGAGACGCGCGGTGAGAACGCTCTTCCCGAGCGCGAGGGGCGAGGCGTCAAGCGCCCCGTCGTAGACGCCGCCGGCGTCGGTCGTGAGCCGCTGGAATACCCCGATTCCGGCTGCGGAAAGGTCCACCGAAAACTTCCCCGCCGGGGTCGAATCCGACCCGACCACCGTCATCGTCAGCGGAATCGGGCGACCGATTTCCCCGACGATCTCGGCGGGTTCGAAGAGGATCGACAGCCCCTCGACCCGTCGTTGAAGTTCGGTCTCGATGAGATCGAGGAGAGACCCCTCGGTACCGAACAACTCACCGGAGAGAAGCTCGGCGTAAGGCGAGTCGACGACGATCGTCCATGCCTTTCCCAAAGCGGATATCCGACCCGCCTCGGTCGACCCCGGGCGCCCGTACTCCTCTTCCAACAGGTCCGTCACCCGCGCGACCAGCCCGGCCGTCTCCTCCCGCTGGATTCGCTCCCACGCCGCTTTGTTCAAACGTAGAAGAATCCAGTAACCGAGCTCTTTCGAATAGTAGGAGTCGACGGTTTCCACGTCCCTCAGATTCTCGCCGACCGTCTCGCTGATGACGACCTCCGCCTCGACGTACGAGCCGCCCTCCGATGTTTCGCGCGTGGTTAATCGCTGTTCGCTTCGAATCTGAGTAGAAATCTCGGAGGCGATTCCGGCGAGCGCTTTCGATCGCGCAAGCTCCATGTCGCGACCGCGATCGCCGGTGTTCGACGATCCTATGCCGATGTAGTATCCCGGTGACGCGGGAAACGAGGTGATCCAGTCGGGCTCGACGGACACGCACCCTGAAAGCGCGGCGAGAATCAGCGTAGAGACGAACACCGGACGGCGTTTCATGTCGAGCACCCCCTTACGTGCCTTTCGTCGGAACCGCCGGTCCGACGACCGGCCCGTCGTTCGACGAAAGTCCCTCACCGGGTAGATTTCTTCGGGCAAACGGCGAGTGTGAAGAACGTACCGTCTGCGTCCATCCATCGGTCAAGAACGTAGAAACCGACAAGTTCGCCCTCGGCGCGCGCGACGGTGGCCGACCCGGTAGACACGCCCCGTCCCGCGACCGATCGTTCCAGTCGTCCGGAGAAAAGGTCGACCGAGAGCTGCGCAAGAATCGCGAACAGCGCTTCACGATCGGCGTTTTCGATCGAATCGCTTATCAGCCGGGTTCTGGGCGCCGATCCGACCCCGACGTAGTATCCGGGAATCTCCGGGATTCGTGACAGCCAGACGGGTTTGCCCAAACGGTCGCGCGAATTAAAGCCGATCGGATCGATTCGGTATCCCGGAAGTGAAAACCGTCCGATCGAACCGTTTTCTTCACGTCTAAAATCGAAAAGCTCCAGTTCGGCGGCGAGCCGCTCCGCGAGCATCGCATCGTCGTCGATCGAAACCGATTTGACGTACCCGCTCCGGCGCCCGACTCTCTGCGTGTAGAACACGGCTTCGCCGCGAAGATGAAAAAACCGCGACGCCTGCAGCGCGGCATGCTCACGCGCGGCCTGAAGCTCGGCGTCGCGGTCTCTGCGCCGCGGAGAGACGCCGACGAATACCGGGACGCCTTCGACGGGCGTCGACACGAGGAGATCGTTGAGATTTTCGCTCGTCGAGCCGTCTACGGTTGCGCACCCCGGAAGCCGGAACAGCGCGGTCGCAAGCGTCGCGAATAGGAGGAGCCGGGCGGCCCGAGGCGGTGCAAAAAAAACAGATGCGGAGCAACGCCGCATCTGCCGCCGTGACGCCGCTCGGCCCGCCCGTGCGGGCACTACCGCGCGCCGCCCGCCTGTGGAGGATTGCTCTCAAGCTCGAAGTTGAGCTTCTCAAGAGCTTGAGCGGCCTTGAACTCCGCAAAAGCGCTCGCCTGGTTTCTCTCGAAGGCGGCCTCGGCCTCGGCAAGCAACGAGTTGATCGGGTATTCGACAAGCGCGTAGACGGTCCCGTCCTTGCTCACCGCCGTCTCGACTTGCTTTACACCGCGAAGCGTCACATCGACGATCTGTCTTGAAACCGTTTCAGCAAACTGAATCGCCTGCTTGTTGTCGCCCTCGCCGGCTTCCTGCGCATAGTCGGTAATCGCGTTCTTTACGGCAACCTCGACCTGTCGCGCGACATCGTCCCTCGCCCGGGAAAACGCCATCGTCCGCGACATGCTCAGCGTCGACATCCTCGCGTCGCCCACGCCGTAGATCGCGTCTTCGGCTTTCGGCGGATTAAGGTAAAAATCGGGAATGTCGCTAATGTCGATTCCCCGCGAAGAAGCGCACCCGACGACTGCGGCAACCACAAGCGCGATGAGCAGAGTGATTCTGAATGATCGCATTGGTATCCTCCTGATAACGTAAGCCCGCACGATAGAATCGTAGCGCGGAGTCGACGCTTTTTCAAGCGGAGCGGTCATCAATTTCTTTTCTCAGTTTCATCCGTTATATCCACCCGGTGGAAGCAAAGTTCCCTTTGACACCGGATGCGGCTCCGATTATGATACCCCATGGCGAAGCCGAAGCGGCACTTCTACCTTGTGGATAATCTCAACGGCCATCGGGCGGAGATGATACGCAAAGGGCTAAAGGCCGTGTCTACGATATCCGGCGTCACCGTGGACGTCGGCCAGGGAGTCATAGAGGTGGTGTCGACCGTCAAACCCGACACGCACGTGCAGATGGCATGCGATCTGGCGGGGACGATCATCCGGACAAAGCTCAAGAAACGCCAATTGCACTGAACGGAAAGATGAGCAAAACCAGGAATCTCGTATTCGCATCGCTATTCACCGCGCTGATAATCGCCGGCGCCTATGTCCGTATCCCGGTCGGACCGGTCCCCGTCGTGCTTGCGACGATGTTTGTCCTGATGTCCGGACTTTTTCTCCAGCTTCGGTGGGCGGTCGCGACGCTTTTGGCCTATTTGTCGCTCGGCGCGGTCGGCATACCGGTCTTTTCGTCGGGAGGCGGGCCGGCGTACTTCGCCGGTCCCACCGGCGGATATCTGGCGGGCTATCTGCTTGCGGCGGTCACGGCCAACATCATCTCCAGCGTCGATCCGCGCAAGCGGGCGCGTGATGCGGTCGCGGTCGTGGCCGCAACGCTTGTTATCTACCTTCCCGGCGTTCCGTGGCTCAAGCATACGCTCGGGGTGAACTGGAGCGAGGCTCTCTCGATGGGGCTGCTTCCGTTCCTGCCGGGAGACTCGGTCAAGGCGGCCGTCGCTTTCGCGTTGTTCACCGCGATGAAACGTCGCTACCCGGAACTCGTTCCGAGGTCTTCGGCTGCGCGGAAGGACGATGGGTCAGGGTAACGACGACATCGGCCGGCGCCGCTACCGGCTCGTGTCGGTCAGGAATCTTTCGCACAGATTCGCATCGGGCGTCTACGGATTGACGGACGTCTCGCTCGACATCTACGGCGACGAGTTCCTCATTATCGCCGGCAGAAACGGATCGGGGAAAACGCTGCTTATGCATCACCTGGTCGGACTTCTCGAGCCGACCTCGGGCGCCGTGTTCTACCGGGAAAGGCCCATCGGCTCATGGATCGACGAGGTTCGCCGACGGATCGGAATCGTGTTTCAGAATCCCGAATCGCAGTTTCTTGGACAAACAGTCAGGGAGGACGTCGGGTTCGGCATCGAAGACGACGGGTTGCCCGAGGCGGTGCTGGAAAACCGAGTCGGCGCCTCGATGGAAGCAATGGGCATCACGATCCTTGCGGACAGACGTCCGCCTTACCTCTCGGGAGGCGAGCAGCGAAAGGTCGCTCTGGCAGGGGTTCTCGTCAGGGAACCGGAGATCATTATGCTTGATGAGCCGTTTATCGGTCTCGATCTGCCCGGAGTGAGGTCGATTCTTCGTGCGCTTCTTGACCTCCGGGACAAAAGGCGCACCGTGGTCGTGATCACCCACGACGTGGAAAAGGCTCTTGCTCACGCGGATCGGATCGTCGTCATGAGCGACGGACAAGTAGTCGAGGAGGGTCTTCCCGAAGTCGTGGCGCCGAAGCTCTCCCGCTACGACGTACGCGCGCCCGTCGGTCCCGTCGAACGGATGAGTTGGCTCGACGCGTGATCCGCGAGACTTTCCTCCAGTTTTGGCCCGCATCCTCGCCGATCCACCGGGCCGACGCGCGAATTAAGCTCCTTGCGCTGGTGATACTCTCCACCGCAGCCATGCTTGCCTCGCCTCGCGGTTTCGCACCGCTGTGGACCGTTGCGTTCGCGGCTCTCTACGCGTCTCGAATTCCGGTCCTGAGGCTACTCTCAGAGAGTCGGGGTGTGTTCTATCTGGTCGCGGGGATCTTTGTGGCGTCGTCGCTTACGGGCGAAACAATACCGTCCGGACTTTCCTCCGGAGCACTCTACTCGTTGCGACTGCTGACTCTGGTGACGTTCGGACAGCTGCTTATCGCCACCACGACGGTGTCGGAGATCCGCCGCGCCGTCGCGCGTCTACTCAAGCCGTTCCCGTTGCGGTGGGCTTCGGCGGTTTCCACGATTCTGTCCCTTTCGATATCGTTCGTCTCGTTCCCGCTGCACGCGGCGTCGGAAGCACGAGCGGCCACGATCGCCCGCGGCTTCGTCCCGCGACGCCGCCCGATCCGCTTCATCACGCTCATCGCGACCACGATGACGGTGCGGACGCTGCTCGACGCCGAACAGCGCGCACGAGCAATCGAAGTTCGCGGCGGAGTGTCGCGAACACCGCCGGCGCCGTCGTCGATCAGTCCCGGGAGCCGGTTCGCATTCGCGGTCGCGGTGCTTGCCTCCGGTCTGGCGGTCGTGCTGTAGCGCCCCGCGGTGGCAGGCGGCGTCCGCCGGCGTCGGGCGCCGAACTCACCGACGAGTCGACGGCGAAAAACAGCGCGCAGGCGACGACGATATAGAGGCACGAGAGTCCGATAGCCACATCGAAACTCCGAAACCCTAAGAGTCGATAGATCGCCACCGGGAAAGTCACGACGCGTCCGCGGGCAACCGTGAGTACCGCGGTAAAATCCGCAAGTCCCATCGCCACACCGTATCCGAACGCGTTCGTCAGCCCCCGCCTAAGCAGCGGAAACTGGACCCGAAGCGCGATGACGCCGGGACCCGCGCCGAGTAGCCGCGCCGCGTCGACATAATCGGTGTCGAGATCGGAAAGTACCGTCTCGACCATCCGAAAGACGATGGGGAACGCGAGAAACACCTCGGCGACGATCACGAGCGGAATGTCGGGGGCGCCGTCGCCGGCGAGCGTTCGCAACCCCGCGGCGTAGCTTACGAGCGAGACGCCCAGCGGAAGATGGGCCGCGAGCTGGACCGCCGTTCCCCGGCGTCGTCTCGCCAGTGCGAACGCGAGAACGAAGCAGATCGAAGCGGAGGCGAGCGCGACGGCAAGGCTTCTGAACACGATCCCGCCCAAGCTGCTTCCGGTGATTTCGACCAGGTTCCGACCCGGTTCTCCCACGCCGAAGAGCCGAGCGATCGCCGACGGCGACAGCGAACGCAGGAGCGAAACCGGCGGACCGACAATGAATAACAGAAAGAATGCGCCGTACGCGATCAGCGCGACGCGAACCACCGGCGGCAGCATGCCGACCTTTTTCAGACGCCCCGGGACGACGTCGCGCTCGGTTCGTACGGCACGAAAGAGCCGAGTGTGAACAAGCACGAAAGCTGAAGAGAAGAGGAGTTGGACGATCCCGTAGAGCGATGCGGCGGGCGGATCGGCGTGCGCAAAAAGTTCCTGATAGATCCGCACTTCGAGCGTCATGAACCTCACGCCGCCGAAGACGAGGACGATCCCGAAACTCATAAATGAAAAGACGAACGCAAGCAGGAACGACGAGACGAGAGCCGGGCGGAGAAGCGGAAAAATGACGCGCAATGCCGACTGACCGAGGCCTGCCCCGTTGATCAGCGCGACCTCTCGATACTCGTCGCCGATCCGATACCACGCGTCGCCGACCAGCCGAATACCGATTGAGACATTGAAGTAGACGTGCGCGACGACTATCCCCACTAGTCCGTACAGGGGCACGATTCGGACGCCGGTGATCGCGCGCAGCATTCCACTTCTCCCGTAGAAACCGATCATTCCGACGACGACCACGATACTCGGAAGCACGAACGGAACCAGCGAAAAAGAGCGGATGATTCTTCGCCCCGGGAATACGAGACGACCGACGGCGTACGCTCCCGGGAGCGCTGCAACGACGCTGAAAAACGCCGACAGCAAGGCCTGCGTGGTCGTGACCCCGATCGTTCGCCACAGTCCGGAAGAGACGGCAAAACGCAGCACGGCGTCCGCCCCCCCCGGGAAGCGCAGCGCCCGCATCATGAACGAGACCAAAGGCGAAAACGTGATCGCGACCACGACGACGAACGCCGCGCGGCGTGCGACCACGGCGGCGGATGCCGCTGCGACCGGTCTCTCCGCGATGCGCACGGGCGTCCGGCCGCAGCGTCCTCGGGTCACTGCATCACCGATTCCCACTCCTCGATCCACGATCGGAGGTTTCCGGAAATATCGGCTTCCGGCACGCGCACGAGCGTCCGCCGAGAACGCGCCGCCTCGAAGGCCTCCGGAACCGTAATCCCGGTGCGCACGGGAAACATGAACTGGTTCAGCGGAATTTGTGTTTGAAACTCCTCGGAGAGCAGATAATCGATCAACCGCTCGGCGGCTTTCCGGTGCGCGGCGCCACGAACGATGCCGGCGATTTCTATCTGCGCGTAGGCGCGACCGTCGAGGAAGATCTGTTTATACCTGTCGGTGCCTTCATACTCGATGTGATAGGCGGGCGACGTTTCATAGCTCAACACGATCGGCGCTTCTCCCTCGATGTAGAGTCCGTAACCTTCGAACCATGTTCCGGCGACGGTCAGGATGTTGGGTTTCAACCGCTTCCAGAAATCGAGGAACCGGTCGGGTCCGAACTCGAAAACGGTAAAAAGGAGGAAATTCCGTCCGGGCGACGACGTAGCCGGATTCATCAGGATGATGCTTTTTTCGAACGCCGGATCGAGAAGCTCCTCCCACGTGAGCGGAGGCTCGGGAAGCGCCTCCGAATCGTAGTTGAGCGTTACCCCGCCGTAGTCGAAGGCGACCGCGAGAAACTCGCGATCGACCACAAGAGCGCTTTCGACATAGCGAACGGCGTCGGGCCGATACGGTTCGAGAGCCCGCGCCGTCCTGATCATCGGAAGATAGGTCGTGTCCAGTCCGATGACGACGTCGGCACGCGGGTCGTCGAGCTCCGCGATCAGCTGGTTGTAGACGCCGCCGGTGTCCGCGAACCGTTCGAACTCCACCGTCGTTCCGTACGAGGTCGAAAGATGATCCGTAATCATGGAAGAGAGCTGCTGGGGAAACGCGTCGTAGGTATAAACGACCAGCGCCCCCTTCCCGCGAGAGCATCCCGCCGGCGCGGCGAGTGCGATAAAAGAAAGAGCGAGCGCGTGCCATACGCGCCGTTTCGAACGCGTCTTTGCCTTTTGGTCCGTCGTCTGATTCATACGCCTCCCCTGTAGAAAGTCTGTCCCGGGGAGACTATTGTCGTCGGTCGGATGGTATTCATTGTTCCTACGCCGGAATTACCCGGATCAGGTTCAAAGGGTGTAATCTCAGCTTTTCTCACACGCCGCAAAAAGACGCGCGGACGCCGATGCGTCCTTCTCGTCTCTCTCGACGGCCCACCGCGCGAAAAGCACCCCCCGGTGTACTGTCGTTCTAATAATATCAGCTACCGCCGCCGGAGGTCAACCATGCGGTGCGCCCGTTGAGCAATTCGAAATCTGGCCCGCCGGATTTCGAATTGCCGCTCAAAGCCACTGAAAACCCGCCATTTTCGTGGCGATTCGTCGGTTCTTCCGGCGATATCGCAGAAAATGTTGAAGCGGCCGATGCACCGAGTGGCCATAT
>JAJRYZ010000236.1 GCA_024275515.1 Spirochaetota bacterium | reverse complement strand
CCGCGACGCTCGGCCTCGCGGTGCTGTTTGGCTCATGCGAACCGGCGGCGACGCTCACCGGGTCCGACGGCGCGGGAACGGTTCGCGTCATGATCCCCAACCGCGCGCCGTGGCTCGGAACCGCGCGGGGCGAAGTCGACGCGAAGGCGTGGCTTGCCGCAACGCAGACGATTTTCAACCTCTACGACGCGACGGACGCGCTGACGGATTCGGTGACCGTTTCGTCCGACACGGTCTATTTCGACTGGGTGGTTCCCGTCGGAACCGGCTACAGAATCGAATCGCTCGTCGACAACAGCTACAGCGACGACTACACTACTTTCGGGTATCCGTCGGTCGCCGGCGTCTCCGATCCTTTCTCGGTCGTCGCGGGGCAGACCACCTCGGTCGTCGTAACCAACTATCCGTACAACCCGACGTCGTTGACCAACGGCGCCACGGTGAGCGACGGCGAAGCGACGTACGGGGAGCAGTGGTTTACCTACACCACCGGGCCGACCGACAATTCGCTCTACGTCGAAGTGACAAGCTCCGCCGGCGCGGATATGGATCTGTACGTTTTCGGTCCCGACGGGCTCTTCATTGCTCTGTCGGAAGTCCCGAGCTCGACTTCGTCCGTCGACGCTCTCTCAGTCGAAGATTTCACGCCGGTCGTGCCGAACGCAGACTATTTCATCGGGCTCTACGCGGTGGTCGGCGGAAGTTTCGATATTTACGTCGATAGCTCGGGACCGGTCTTCTTCGACGCGGTGGAGTCCGGAAACATCGGCTGGGCCACGACTGTTGAAGGCGGCACGACCGACGATCTTTGGCACATCACGACCAGACGCGCCAACAGCGGTTCGTCCTCGTGGTGGTTCGGCCTCGAGGCGTCGGGAACCTACGACACCGGGAATACGATCAACAACGGTCTCATGTCGCCGGCGATCGATCTGACCGGGTTTTCGGGCGGTGCGACGCTCTCCTTTTACGAGTGGTACGCCACCGAGGGCGGCACGAGCTACGACAACGCGATCGTCGAGGTATCCCCCGACGGAGTGACCTGGACCGTTCTCAGGTCCGCGACCGCCGACACCTACAGCGGCGGCGGGACGAGCGCGGTGTGGATCTATACTTCCTTCGATATCTCCGCCTATCTCGGAAGCACCGTCTACGTCAAGTTCCGCTTCGATACCGTCGATTTATCGGTTAATAATTACGAAGGCTGGTACGTCGACGACGTGCAGGTGAACGCTTACTAAAGCGACGAACGCCCCTTCGGGTGAACTGCGCGTTATCACCGGGCCGCCTCTTTCGAGGCGGCCCTTTTTGTCACCACACCGAGAGCATCGCAGTCCGTCGAAGTGAAGCGCCTCCCGGCCCGACTCCTGAGGTCGGCCGCCGCCTTCGTATTCGCAGGCGGCGGACGGCCGGGAGCTACCGGCGAGCGAGAACGGCGACCGTTTCGATGTGATACGTTTGCGGGAACATGTCGAGCGGAGTGCACCTGACGATTTCATATCCGTGTGAAACGATCCGCTTCAGATCTCTCGCCAGGGTGTCGGGCGAGCAGGAGACGTAGACGATTCACTCGGCGCCGAGTGCGCACAGCGCTTCGGCAACCTCGACCCCGCACCCGCCGCGCGGCGGGTCGAGGACGATTCGGTCGTAACGAGAATCCGGCGGGCGACCGGCTCGGTCGGTGCTCGCGGTGTGGGACGACGGGGCGCCCGCGGATCGGCCGAGCGCATCGCCGTGCGACGGCCGGGCCCGCACGGATCGGCCGCGGCCTCGGGGCGGTCGGGTCGCCCCGGAACGGCCGGTGACGACGCCGCCGGCGAACAGAGACGGATCGATCCGACGTCGAATGAAGCGAACCCGAAGCTTCAGTCGTGCGGCGGTCCTGCGCGCGGCGGCGACCGCGGCCGGGTGCCCTTCGACGCCGGTTACCAGCGCGCCGGATGCGGCGAGATAGAGCGAAAAGAAGCCGACGCCGCTGTAGAGGTCGAGGACGCTGTCTCCCGGGCGGACGTCGATACCGGCGCGCACCAGTTCAAGCAGCGCCTCGGCCTGCGCGTAGTTGGTCTGGAAGAATACGTCGGTCGGGACATCGTAGACGAGGCCGCCACAGCGGATGCGAAGCGAGCGCCGGCCTGCAAGGTGAGAGAAGCCGTCTCGAAACGACGCCCCGACGGCGGCGATCACGCGCGTTTCGACGAGCTCCCGCGCAAGACGCGTGAGCGCCGGGTCGTTCGTCTCGGCGCCGACGAAAAGCGATACCGCGCCGTCGGGCGCCGAACGGAGCTGGACCTGTTCGACGAAGGGCGTGCCGGCGCCCGGTAGACGCCGGCCGGCGCGACGACCGTCGTGTATGCGCCGGGCGGACGGTAGGCGATGTGCGAAACGGTCGTTACCGTCGGCTGCGGCGATGCGCGACGCCTGTAAAGAACGGATCCGGGCGTCCGACGCGTCGGCTGCGCCACGGAGCATCGCCGCGGCCGACCCGGCGAGCGCCGAAAGAGCGGCGTTATTCTCCGGCGATTCCATCGGGCAGATAGAGAGCGGAACGACCTCGATCGAGTTCTCCATGCAGAGGCCGAGACGCCCGTCTTCTGCGGAGGAGAGCGAGAGCTTGTTGCGGCAGCCGCGCCGGCGCGGGGCGGTTACGACCTCTTCGATCGTCGGTGATAGCCCGCCGATCCTCCTCAACGCGTCTTCGAGAAGCCGCCTCTTCCACTCGATCTGGAGTCGATAATCGATGTGAAGCCACTGACACCCGCCGCATCCCGCCTCGAACGGTGCGCAGTCCGGCGGCACTCTGTGCCTCGACGGCGAGAGGACTTCGACGACGCGGGCCGATCCGTAGCGTTTTTTGAGCTTGACGATTCGTACGCGCAATTTGTCACCGGGGACACCCCGGGGGACGAAGAGCACGAACCCGGCGTGTCTCGCGATTCCCTCGCCGCCGAACCCCAGCGCATGGATCGAAACGGTAACCGTGTCGCCCGGTTGTATGGTTGCAGTCACTTTCAGAGCCTACATGGGCGAGCGGACTTCGGCTACGGGCGAGGCGAGGCGGATGTCGATGAGAGGGACGTCGGGGAGGCGGACGTCGGGGAGACGCGGCTCGTAACGGGGGTTAGGCCGACGAGGAGTTGCTGTTCAGACGCAGATTGACCGGATTATACTGCCTGCCATGGATTTCAACTGGACGTTTTTCATTGATCTAGGCGTCATTTCCATCGCGCTCCTTACGGCGACGCTGCTTCGATCGCGATTCCGCTTTTTCCAGCGATTTCTCATACCCAACGCGCTTACCGCCGGATTCCTGCTGCTTCCGTTTTACAACTACGCGGCGCCGTGGCTCGGGATGCAGGCCGGAAACCTCGAAACGCTTATCTATCATCTCCTGAGCATATCTTTTATTTCGATGAGTTTGAGGACGCAGAGAGAGACGGTGTTTTCGAAAGCGATACTGTCCACCTCGCTCATGATCGTCGCGTCGCTGACGTTTCAAGGCATCATCGGATTCGGATTGACTTTCGCCGCGAGAGCTACCGTGTATCCGAATCTGTTCCCGAGCTTCGGCCTGTTCGTCCCGCTCGGATTCGAGCTGGGCCCCGGCCAGGCGTTTTCGATCGGTCTGGGATGGGAGGATCTCGGTTTCGCCGGCGCCGGGTCGGTGGGGCTCACCTTCGCGGCGTTCGGTTTTCTGTGGGCCTGTTTCGGCGGCGTCTATCTGATCAATCTAGGGGTGAAACGCGGATGGTTGTCGCCGGCGCAGATCGAGAGTCTCAAGAGTCGCAAGACGCGTTCCGGGTTGTTCAAACGAAGCGAAGAGCGGCCCGTCGGCGCGCGGCTGACCACCGAGTCCGAAGCGGTCGATTCGATGACGGTCAATCTCGCGGTCGTCGGCGGGGTCTATCTCGCTACCTACCTGTTATTGAAGCTGTTGACCGTCGCCCTGGCGGCGATCGGACCGCTCGGCGAAGAGCTTGCGGTTAATCTCTGGGGGCTCTCCTTCATCTTCGCCGCAGTTCTCGCGCTCCTTGTCCGCGCGATCATGCGGAAGCTTCGTCTCGATACGATTCTCGACGACGGGTCGCTCACGCGACTTTCGGGCCTGTCGGTGGACATGCTCGTCGCTTCGGCGATAGGCGCGATCTCGATCGTTGTCGTCGCGCGATACCTGGTCCCGATTCTCGTTATCGGGGTCGTTTCCGGCGTGGCGACCACAACGTACACGCTTTTTCTTGCTTCGCGGCTCTTTCGGGAGCATCGCTTCGAGCGGGCGATTATGATATACGGCGCCTCGACCGGCACACTGCCCACGGGGCTGGCGCTGCTTCGGGTTCTCGACCCGGAGTTCGAGACACCGGTGGCGACCGACTATATGTACGGGTCGGGAATCGCGTTCTTTCTGGTCATCCCGTATATCTTGTCCATCAATCTTCCGGCCTACGGGTTCGCGCGCAACGATCCGTCGCGCTACGTTGTGCTCGCGGCGCTGTTGGCGGTCTATCTTGTTCTCGTGGCGATTCTTTTTCGCGTGCTCGGCGGAAAGAGCGCCTTTCGGCGACGCCGGGACGCGTAGAGACGATCGGTCGGGGTCTCAAAACCGGCTCAGGCGCGAGGAACGTCTGGCCGCCGATGCGCGGTTGTGCTACAGTGAAAACGGCTCGCCACGCTGAGACGGCCGGCGGGGGGGATCGATGAAATACGAGGGACTCGAGCGACCGATCGCGCTTGATTATCGCGGCCTGCTTGACGCTATCGCTCGCAAGGGAACGCCGAAGCGCGTTTTCCATATGGAGTTATTCCAGGACACCGAGATCATGTACGCGATCGCGGAGCGATTTTCTCTTGCGGCCGATCGCGCAGATCCGCACTATCATGACAAGACCTATATCGCCGTCCAGCGGTTTTGCGGGTTCGACTACGTGCGCGTGTCGCTGGACGGCATGGCGGTCCCGATGCACAAGGCGACCGTGGCCGACACCGCGACCGCTCTCCAACGCGCCGGCGGGCGCACCTATCAGGACGAGCACACCGGACCGATCACCAACTGGGAAGAGTTCGAGAGGTTCGAATGGCCCGATCCTGCGCGGGCCGAGGCGACCGAGAGTCTCGAATGGTACTCGAAGCATCTTCCCGAAGACATGTGCATCGTCGCGGGCAGCATCGGCCACTTCTGCGAGTTCCTCACCTGGCTCACCGGATATGAGACCTTCTGCTACGCGCTGTACGACCAGCGCGATCTGCTCGAGGCGATTACCGACAAACTCCTCGACATCTACCGCACGTCGCTCGAACGGTATCTCGAGTTCGACCGACTGAAAATCGTTTTCGCGAGCGACGATATGGGATTCAAGACCGGGCTGCTCTTCTCGGCCGAGGAGATGAAGCATTTCGTTCTCGAACCGCACAAGATGCTCGCCGAGGCGACGCACGCGGCAGGTCGACCCTACCTTCTCCACTCGTGCGGAAATCTTGCGGAGATCATGGATTATCTCGTTACCGAGGTGCGGATCGACGGAAAGCACAGCTTTGAAGACACGATCGAAGACGTCAGGCAACTCGCCGTCGACGGTTACGGTCGCGACATTGCGCTCATCGGTGGGATCGACGTCGATTTCCTGTGTCGGTCGACGGTCGAAGAGATCCGCCGGCGCGTGCGGGAGACCCTCGACGTCTGCATGCCCGGAGGCGGCTATTGTCTCGGCACCGGGAACAGCGTCGCGAACTATATTCCCCTCGACAACTACCTCGCGATGGTCGACGAGGGGCGGCTCTACGGGTCGTAGAGGCGACTACATTCGACTTAAGAGGACGACGAACCATGACGGAACTGACGGGACGCGAACGTATTTCTCGAATTCTCAAGCACCGGCCGGTCGACCGGATCGGTCTCTACGAGCACTTCTGGGGCGACACACGGGAGGCGTGGACGGCGAACGGCGACATTACCGAGGAAACCGATCTTACCGATCACTTCGGGTTCGATATCCGGCAGAACGGCCCGTTCAATATGGTTATCGATCTCGATTTCGAGCCGGAGACGCTCGAAGAGACCGACGAAACGAGACTGGTCCTCGACGGAAACGGCGCGCGCCTGCGGTGGCACAAACAGCACGCCTCGACGCCCGAGCACATCGGTTTCGACGTTACCACGCGCGACCGCTGGGACAAGTGGGCCAAACCGTTGCTCAAGCCCGAAGCGCGGCGAATCGACTTCGAGGGGTATCGCGAGGCGAAAAAACAGGCGGCCGAAGAGGAGCGGTTTTTCTGCTGGACGGCGGCGCACGTGTTCGAGATCATGAAAAACGTCGCCGGGCATGAACATATGCTCGTCGGAATGGCCCTCGACCCCGATTGGATTCGCGATATGGTCATGACGTACTCCGAAATGTTCGTCGAAATGCAGAAGACGCTCTTCGAGGCCGAAGGCTATCCGGACGGGATCTGGTACTACGAGGACATGGGCTTCAAGGGGCGGCCGTTCATGTCGCCCGGGATGTATCGTGACCTTGTTCAACCCGGGCACGCGTTGACCTTCGAATACGCGCACGGTTGCGGTCTCCCGGTCATCGTTCATTCGTGCGGCTACGTCGAGCCGCTCGTTCCGGGGCTGATCGAAGCGGGAATGGACTGTCTGCAGGTGATCGAAGTGAAGGCGGGGATGGATCTGCTCAAGCTCTATCGCGAGTTCGGCTCGGACATTTCGTTCATGGGCGGGATCGATGTTCGTGTTCTCTATACGAACGATCGTGACGTGATCGCCGAAGAGCTCAACGCGAAAATCCCCGTGGTCAAGGAGGGGTACGGATACGTTCTTCACTCGGATCATTCGATTCCCAACACCGTCGACTACGACACCTACCGCTATTTCGTCGATCTGGGACTCGAATTGGGTCGTTACGGGTGACGGAAAACTTTCCGTCGGCGGCGCGAACCCGGGAATCGCGACAGCGCCGACGCCGACTTTTTGCGCGTGGCCCGGCGGGAACCGTTCGCCGGACCGGATTTCGATATTACTCTTGAACATACGGAGACCTTGCGTTACCTTGTGCGACGACTCATCCACACGGAGCGGAATACATGGAGTCGAAGCGTTCTTACAATCGAATCTCCTTCCCTTCGGCAAGTCCGCCGACATAAGAGCAGGCGACACGGAAATCACCTCGCATCGTTGATTCAAGGAGGGTAGTCCGGCCCGCGCCGGCGCCGTATGAACCTGCCGAAAAAACTCCTGCCTTTTCTCAAACCGCATATAAGACCGTTGGTCGTCGGGATGATCGGGATGGGCGTCTTTACCGTGCTCAGCCTGCTTCCGCCGCTTCTTATCAGATCGCTGGTCAACGACGTCGTCGAGCCGAAAGCATGGCAACTGCTCGCGCCGCTGGTAGGCGTGATCGTGCTCGTCCCGGTCACCTACAATCTGCTCCAGTTCGGTAATACGTGGATTATCAGGCGGTCGGGGTACAAGCTCATACGCGATATTCGGATGAGGATCTACGAAAAGATCTTCTCCTTGAGCATGAACTTTCACCAGGACCGTTCATCGGGCCTGCTGGTCAACCGATTGATGGACGACGTCAACGCGCTGATGCAGTTGGTGACCGGCGATACGTTTCATCTCTTTATCGACGCGATCGTCTTCATCTTCTCGATCACCATCGTCTCGACGCTTTCGCCGCTGCTCGCCGGTGTTCTGGTCGTCATCATCGTGCTCTACGTGCTCGCCTACCGACACTTCGCCAAGCGCATCCGTCGTTCGACGACGACGTTTCGCCGTTACTACGATCGCATTACCGAACGTCTCGAAGAGACCGTGGCAGGGGTGCGACACGTGCGCATCTACAACCGTGAGCTGTGGGAGAACGATCAATTCCTCGACCGTACGAACGAGAGCCTGCGACACGCGATGTCTTCCAGGCTCAACTCGGTGAGTCTGAGCACGGTATGCACGATGATAGCGGGGTTCGGCTCGGCGGCGATCGCGGTCACCGGCGCTTATTTCGTGCTTCGGGGAAGACTCAAATACGGCGACGTCTTTGCCATCAACAGTTACATCTGGATGGCTCTTAACCCGGCGATCCGCTTCACGTCGGTCGCGGCTCAGCTTACCGAGACCTTCGTGTCGGTTCGGCGTATCTGGGAAATCCTCGACGAAAAGCCGCTGGTCGAGTCCAAGCCCGGCGCGATGGAGCTGCCGCGCGGCGCCGGGGCGGTCGAGTTCGACAACGTCGTTTTCTCCTACACGCACGACATTCCGCTCTACCGCGGCCTTTCACTTTCGGTGGCGCCGGGAATGAGCGTCGCGCTGGTGGGACACACCGGGTGCGGCAAAACGACGCTCACGTCGCTTCTGATGCGTCACTGGGACATTCAAGGAGGGTCGATCCGAATCGACGGCTACGATATTCGGGACGTGAGTCTGGAAAGCCTGCGGAAGATATTCGGCGTCGTGTTGCAGGACCCGGTGGTGTTCGACGGAACGCTTGCGGAGAACATCGCCTACGGCCTGCGAAACGCGACCACCGAGCAGATCGAAGAGGCCGCGCGGGTCGCCGAGATATACGATCTCGCGATGAAGCTCCCCGACGGGTTCGACACGGTCATCGGTACCACGGGAGTCAAGCTGTCGGTCGGAGAGAAGCAGCGGCTCTCCATCGCCCGCGCGATTATCAAGGACCCGGTCATACTTATCATGGACGAGGCGACCTCGTCGCTCGACTCCGAGTCCGAGGCGCTCATTCAGAAAGCGCTTTCCCGCATTCTTCACCAGCGCACCAGCTTCATCGTCGCGCACAGGTTGTCGACCATCACCAGCGCCGACATGATCGTGGTTATGGACGCGGGGGCGATAGTCGAACAGGGAACACATCGGGAGTTGATGCGGATCGAGAACGGTCGGTATCGACGGCTCTACGAGGAGCTTCGCGGAAGCGTGGTCGACGGGGAGATCGCGTGAAGGCACGAACGCGGCGGCTGAACGCATTAATCGAGCGCGTGCTCAACGACCTGGAGTCGTACGAGGGAAGCATGATCGCCGATCTTCGACGGCTGTGGCGGGAGTATCTGGTCGGCCATCGATACAGAATACTTCTGGCGCTGACGGTGACCGCCGTATGGAGCGTTTTCCCCTTTATCACCGCGATGCTGACGCGTTTCCTCGTCGATCAGGTCCTTCTGGTCGATGCGGGTTACGACCCGTCGATGTTCGAGGAGCAGTTTCCGCTGTTTATTCGCTACGCGGTGATTCTCTTCGGCGTGTGGGGTTTTTTCGTTTTGGCCAACTGGACGCGAAACTGGCTGATACTCGACACGGGCCAAAGGGTCATCTACCAACTGCGGAAGCAGCTGCACGAAAAGCTGCAGGACCTGCACGTCGGCTATTTCGAAACGCACGAAACCGGGAAGATCGTCAGTCGGGTTCTCGACGACGTTAAGGTCATCCAGAACTGGACGACGACCTATTTTCTCGATTTTTCGGCCAACGTGCTCCGGCTGATCATAGGGTTGGGGTTGATCTTCTTTATCAACTGGAAGCTGTCGCTTCTCATCGTCGTCGTACTTCCCTTCTACGCTTACATCTACCTGCGTATGAGACCGAACATTCGGCGCAATTCGATCGCGATCCGCAGAATGAACTCGAACATGTACGCGCTTTCGGCCGAACGAATCGCCGGCGTTGCGGTGGTAAAAGCGTTTACCCAGGAGAAGCACGAGATACGCAGCTTCGCCAAACGAATGAACAACTACGTACGACTCGCGCTTCAGGCGATCCTCTACGCGCAACAGTTGACCCTCATCGCCGGGATGATTACCGCGGTGGTGTCCGGCGCGGTGATTTACCTCGGCGTCACGTTCGTCCGGGTGGGAACGATGTCTTTCGGAGACGTGATGGCTTTTATCCAGATCATGCCCAATCTCTTCGTCCACGTGAACGCGGTGACGAGGTACATGACGCAGATCGAGGCGGTTTTCGTCGTCATCCGGCGGGTCTTCTATCTGCTCGACGAGTTCGAAGACGTACCTCCGGGCAAGATCAGCCTTGACGGTATGACCGGGAAGATCGAGTTCGATCACGTGACCTTCCGGTATCCGGGGCAGGAGAAGCCGGCTATCGAGGACGTGAGCTTTCATATCGATCCCGGCGAAAAGATCGCGCTGATGGGTCCTTCCGGCGCGGGGAAAAGCACGATCTTTCAGCTCTTGTGCAGGTTCTACGACCCGCAGGAAGGCGTAATCCGGATCGGCGGCGTCGACCTGGTCGACGCCGACACCGGTTCGATCCGGCATCACGTCCGGATGGTCCAACAGGAACCGGTCGTCTTTTCCGGGACGATCGCCGAGAATATCGCCTACGGCGATCTCGACGCGACGCCGGCGCAGATTATGACCGCGACGACGCAGGCCGAGCTTCACGATTTCGTCATGTCCCTCCCGGTCAAATACGAAACCGAGGTCGGACGAAACGGAATCGCGCTTTCGGGCGGTCAAAAGCAGCGGCTCGCGCTTTCGACGGCGCTGCTTACGCAGCCTGAAGTACTGCTTCTCGACGATACCACCAGCGCGCTCGACGCCGATACCGAGCGGCGGATTCGCGAGACGCTCGATCGCGTGCTCGAAGGACGAACAAGTATTATCATTACTCAGCGCATCGCGACCGCGAGGAATTGCGACCGGATACTCGTATTCGAGAACGGAAAGCTGACCCAGGAGGGAACTCACGACGAGCTTAGGAAGAGGGACGGGTTCTATCGTCGCATACTCGAGCAGCAGGAGTCGATTTAGGAAGACAATTCTCGATATGGCCGGCCACATCGAGAATTGCCGGCCGGCGGTACGCGCATAGTACGTTCTCGTGGCGATTTGCCGGTCATGACCGGCAATATCGCAGAGAACGGTGACGCGAACGCAGGTTACAGTCTCGTAATGAGGATTCCCGGATTTAGGAGGGACCATGATCGGGAGAAGGCGGAAGCATCACACGGAGAAGCCGCACGAAGCGAACGCGTTGATCGACGACCACGAACGACATCGCAAGCGCGTCAAGCAGAGCGTCACCACCGAGTTGCCGAAGGACGAGACGCTGAAGGAGGAGTTTACCGAGCTGACCGACATCGGGGACCCGAAGGAAATCGGCAAGGCCGACAGCGAAGTGAAGGTAGCCGTCTCCGAGGCGACAAAGACCGATATCCGGACGATCATGCTTATCGACCAGGGGAGATGCCCCACGTGCCACGGACGCACCGAGCGTTTTCTTTTTACCGTGGTCTGCCCGTCGTGCGGTTGGTTTCGACGGAAGATACCCGAAACCGGGCACAGCGTGGTTCATTTGGTCGACGGCAAAAAGATCGTCTGCGACTATGTCCATCGCGGCTCCGACGAGTACCTGTGCATCCGCGACGGAGTGGTCATCGCTGAAATCATGCGGACGAGTGTTTTCAGCATCGAGCATTCGTGGAAGGAGAACGAGCTGGAGGAGGCGAGGAAAAACGCCCGCCGCCTTCGGGAGGGAACGTGCGCGTGGTGCGAGGCGTCCATCGCGGAGGCCGACCAAAAGGACGTGTCACAGGACTACGTGGCGTTCGGGAGCCTTCAGGAACACTACGTCTTTTGTTCGGAAAAATGTCAGCGGGCGTTTCGGAAACAGTATCCGTCGAGAATCCACCGGAACTGTTATGAGACCGACTGCAATCAATGCAACCAGTGCATTAAGCGTTTCGACACGCGTTCCTTCGAACGGAGAATTCTCCGGTAGAAACTACGTCAGGTATCGCGCGAGGACGAACAGATAGTCGGAAAGACGGTTGAGATAGCTTCGGCACGCGCCGAGGTGGGTCAGTCCGCACCGGCGGATGCACGCCACGACGCGTCGTTCCGCCCTTCGACAAATGCTTCGGGCCGCGTCCGCGAGGGCGGCTTCGCGGTTCGCCCCGGGACGAACGAACGTGTCGGGGACCTCGGCCCGGGAGAGCAGCGCGGCTTCCAGCGTCTCGAGACGATCGATATCCGATTGTCGGACCGGATCGAGGTTCTTGTACGGCGCAGACGAAACGGGCGTCGCGATCATGGCGCACAGGCGGATCACCACACTCTGAATCGAGTCGATCTCGTCGCGCACGCGAGGCTCCGCCGGAACTCGCTCGCCGAGCGATGCTTTGAACACGCCGAGAAACGAGTTGAGCTCGTCGAGGTCACCCAACGACTCGAAGAGCAGGTCGTCCTTCCACAGACGCGTCCCGTCGTAGAGGCACGCCTTCCCGTCGTCTCCGCCGCGGGTGGTCACTTTCTCGAAATCAAGCATTTCGTTCATCCGACGAGGACGACTCTACGGCCGTCGACGACTCGCCGGGCGCCGGCCGCGCCGTCGCCGCCAACGACGAGCTCGCCGCGTCGAAACCCGAGCTGCTCCACAGAGGGACTCGTCTGAGAGCGGGCACGCTCGGCGAGCCCGTGAGGATCATTACCGTGCGGAGGACGCGGATCATACCTTCGAGAACCGATACCACCGCTTCCACGCCGCCGTCGACTTCCGCGCGTATCAGCGGGAGCGCGGCGCCGGCCAGTTTTGCTCCGAGGGCAATCGCCTTTGCAGCGTCCCCACCGCTCCGCAGACCGCCGGAAGCCAGAATCCGTCCGTCGCAGACGTTTCCACAGATCCGCCTCAACGCGGAAAGCAGGTATGCGGTCGGTATTCCCCACCGACTGAACTGTTCCGCGTCGCGCATCGATTCTGCGCCCGCACGATAGGCCTCGACGATCGCCCAATTCGTCCCCCCCGCTCCGGCGACGTCGACATAGGAAACGCCCATTTCCAGCAGGTCGCGAACGAGCGCCGGCGAAACCCCGAATCCGGTCTCCTTGACGATAATGGGCAGCGGGCTTCGTCGGCACAGTTCGCCGATAGCGCCGCGAATGGAGCGAAAATCGCGGTCGCCGCCGGGCTGAAAAAGCTCCTGACCGGGGTTGAGGTGAACCACCAGCGCGTCGGATTCCAGCCGCTTCACCAACTCGATCAGCGCGTCGGCCGGATAGTCCCGCGCCTGCGCGCCGCCGATGTTCGCGAGCACCGGCACGTCGGGAGCAAATTTCTTGAGATGGAAATGGTCGAACACCTCCTCGTGCTCGAAAAGAACCCTGATCGACCCCATTCCTACCGGGATGCCGACGGTCTGCGCGGAAACCGCCAGATTCCTATTCGCGCGGAAGCCGTCGCCGGAACCACCGGTCATGCACGAGATGAAGAGCGGCGCGGCGAGCGTGTAACCGAGAAACGACTCGGTGGTATCCACGACCGACGAATCGAGCTCGGGTAGCGCGTTGTGAACGAACCGCAGATCGCCGAACCCGGTCTCGCCGTGCTCTACCGCGTATTCGTGCGGATTTATGCAGATCGACAGGTGACCGGCTTTTCGGTGTTTCGTTTTCGACGGCCTATTCATAGATTCATGGTGCGGCGGCGGTGATACTCACTACAACAGAAAAGGCCGTGCGAGGTCAATACGGCCGGCGCCCGGGCCCGCCGGCCGAACCCGCCTTCGAACGTTTTCCTGAGGCGCTCGGGATCTTTATCGGCGGCGCCGCCGGGATGGGCTTGAGCTATCATCAGTGGTCGCGCGAGGCCCCCGGATCGGGATTTTAGGTTTCCGCCGGGGTGATCTACTCTCCTTCGGCAGAATCGGACCTTTTCTGGGGTACCTATCTCGACTACACGGTCGGGGCCGAGTATCAGCGGAGTGTTTACGGCGAAGACTTCGTCGACTGGCTATCGGGTCAGTTGTACCTGTGGGCCGGGGTGTC
The DNA here is from genome assembly GCA_024275515.1 of Spirochaetota bacterium. Lineage (GTDB taxonomy): Bacteria > Spirochaetota > Spirochaetia > ARS1246 > ARS1246 > JAJRYZ01. The sequence continues at coordinate 4,462 of JAJRYZ010000236.1, read as the reverse complement.
ACATCGGGGCCTTATTGAGGAGATCGAGCTGACACCTTGGGAGTACGCCGACGACGGTAGTGTGGTGCGCGAGGGCGAGTACGGGCCGGGACCCTACACGCCGACGATTACCGTCGGCATCGGGATCGGCGTCGAGGTCATCCTTTTTCGCTACTTTTCCTTCCCGATGGAGGTAGGATACGCGGCAACCTACACGCTCACATCCGGGACGATCATCGACGGACTCAGTATCTCGCTGATTCCTCAAGGGGGCGCGCGTTACCGGTACTGAGGGACCCGGGTCCCGACGTCTTCGGGCCGATCTCGTTTCGATTATCCCGAACAGTCCGTTCCACGCCGGATTACAGCTTCGCCGCCTCCCGGTCGAGGATTTCCCACGTCTTCTCGACGTAGAAACGGTAATTCGCAAGAGGCGTCCCGTTGGGAATACGATGGTCGAGGCCGAGGACGCAGCCGCCTGTCCGAACCATCGGGGGAACCTTGTATTCGAGCTCTGCGGTAATCTCCTCCGGGGTCCGCCTGACGACATGTTTGTCGATGCCCCCGTAGACGGCGAGCCGGTCCCCGTATTTTTCGCGTACCGTGACGATATCCATGTTTGCGGCCGGTTCAAACGGATGCATCATGTTTACCCCCGCCTCGAGGAACGAGGGAATGACGCTGTTCATATCGCCGTCGGAGTCCTGATCGAAAAGCCGTGCTCCCCGATCGGCGAGCATGTTCCAGATGCGGCGATAGTAGGGGGCAATGAACTCGTCGATTTGCTTCGGCCCGGCGAGCGCGCCCGATTTACCGGCCATGTCTTCGTGAACGGAGAGCAGATCGACCTGCACCGTCGACGAAACCCGGTCGAGCACGCGACGCGCCGTTTCGGCGATCGTGTCGAGAATGTCGCAGACGAGCTCGGGCTGTTCGTAAAAAGCATAGCTCAATTCGACCTCTCCCATCAGCTCTCTCGGTTCGTCGTACCCGCCGGGAATCGACACGCAGACGACCTCGCCGCGCGCCGCCGCATCGAGGCTTTTCCGTTCCCAGTTTCGGCCGAACCGCTCTGCGCTGAACTCGTAGAGCGGTTTGATTTTCCGCCAGTCGTCGATGGTCTTGACGGGAAAGTCGAGCGGAAGCGCAAGCGTCGCAGTCCCTTTTGAAAGTTTGAGTGTACGACCCAGATCGTCGCGGGTAATCACGTACTCGTCGGTTTCCTCGATCGTCTCCGGCGGGCGCCGAACGATCCTACCCGTGTTGACCGGGACGTGGAAACGTCTCTCGCAGCGAAAGCGGAAAGTCGAGAAATCGAGCTCGTCGGGAGTCGCGCCCTGTTCGAGCCACTCTTCCTTGAGTCCGATGATCGGCCCGAAAAGCTCCGAGAACAGCGGCCGTTCGTTCTTCCTGAAGGTCATGTGATCGAGAAACTCTTCGCGACGAACCGAACGCTCGATGTTGATGGCCAGATCTTCGTGTCTGGTCCACCGAAGAGAGTGCTTTGCCATGGGCCGATAGTAACGAATCGTCGCCGGGTGGGAAAGGTTGAGAGATCGATCGCCATACCGTCACACAGGGAACTGCCGCGCAGAGGCATAGAAAGCGCGCCGTTTTTGTGACGATTCGTCGGCTTTCACATTATCTGGCATCGTCACGAATCATAAACGGTGACAGCGGTTGCAGTCTCTAGTACAATTTAACAAAAGCTATGCGTAGTCGAATCAAAGAGATAAATCCTGGAATCCTCCGGAAATGCCGCGAGCAAATCGGACTTCGGCTGTCTGACGTACAGAAAAAGGTTGCGAGAATTGCAGAAATCGAAAACGGTGAGCAATTCCCTACATTTCGACAACTAAGCACACTTTCTGTGCTATACAGCGTCCCTAGGTGGGTATTCATCTCCGAGGAACTACCGGACGAGTATCGGTTCGATGAGTCAAGCCCGGCATTTCGTCAATTCGCCAGTCAACGGGCTGAAGTATTTGAAGACCCTAGACTGCGGCGAATTACGGCCAAGATTGAGAAACTACGGGCGCTCATTCTTGAGTTGCTCGAAGACATGGGCGAAAGCCGCGCAGAACCTTTTGCTCCGCCTGATATCCATTCCAATCCCGAAGTTGCGGCAGAAGCTACAAGGTCTTGGCTGACAGTTGACGAAACGACTGGTGGTTTCGATTTCTGGAAACGCGCGCTTGAACAGAAGGATGTCTTTGTCTTTTTGACTTCGAAATATCCGAGTTGGTCAAAGGTTGATAAAGAAGCATTTCGTGGGCTTAGCATTTTTCATGAAATTCTGCCGATTATCATAATAAATGACTCTGACGCAAAGAAGGCACAAGCCTTCAGTCTTTTGCACGAGTTAGGACACCTCGTTAGGAAAGAAAGTTCGCTCGACGATTGGCCCGCCTCCAATAGATCGACCGAGAAATGGTGTGATCAATTTGCTGGAAGCGTGTTGATGCCGAGGAATTTGGTGTTGGAACAAACGAACGAAAGTATCGATCTTGACGCAATAAAGCGACTATCGAAGCAATTCAACGTTAGCTCGTACGCATATCTGGTCCGCATCCGACAGCTGAGCCTCATCACAGAAAGCCAGTATGTCAGTATCGAAGACGACTTGACAGCTGAATACCTTGAGATGCGCAAAAGGAATAAAGCTAAATCAGGGGTGATAGCTAGAAATCGCGTGAAAGAAACCGTAGACCAGTATGGCCACATATATACCCGAGTCTTGTTTAGTGCTTACCACAACAATGAAATCGGTCTGCAACGGCTTTCGAAACTGCTTGACCTGAAGCGGCCGTCACAAGCGCTAAGAGTGCAGTGGCTGATTTGAGCGGCGCGTATTGTGTCGACACTAATGTATTTATTACCGCTTGGCATGTCACCTATCCGCCGCGTATTTTCTCGTCTCTATGGAGCCGAATTGCTGATCATCGAAACCAGTTTCTAATAATCAAACCCGTATGGGATGAGATAGAACCCATTACGTCTACTGATCGCAAACAGAAGAAAGAAATGACTGGTCAACGCAGCGCCTGCAAGGGTGTCGCGGGTAGCGTTAATTCCGCACGATTTGAGTCCCACGGCAATCTCAATTCCTCACACTGAATGCCTGCAGGGTAATCATATTCCGCAGGTATCAACGCCAGGGTAATTTGAATTCCTCACAGATCTACCTTCAGGGCATTCATATTTCCCCCTCCCGTCGGTCGGTCAACATCCTCATGCTCAAAACGGGCATCAAAAGGAAGGGTTCGATCGAGTGACGATTCGGGACTACATCCGGTTTTTGAAGCCAAGGGCTACCGACCCGGGCAATAGATCGTCGACAAAGATTTACTCGACGTCGCCCTCGATGAGCTCCTTCCAAGAACGGTAGAGGTGGGAACAAGCGCGATCTGCTCGCGCCACACCGGGAAGAACTGATCCGATTAGTGAACTCGAATACCTTAGCGGAAGGAAGGGAACACCCGTTCGAGCCGTCGGAGTCGGTGAAACCGAAGACTGCTTGTCTCATTCTTGCGGAGGAATGCGGTCTGAAACACAGCTATGAAACATTCAAGCTCTACGCGCGCGAGAGATCGGTCTTGAAGTAAAGAGGATGCGGACGCCCTTGCGGCTGGAGTCGCCTTCCGTTCATCGAGAGAAACGTCACGATGGTCGAGTTCTACGACGGGGCAACCGAGTGCCTGCTGATCGACAATTTGAAATCGGGCGTCCTGAAGCCCGACATCTGGGATCTGAAGATCAACCGAGCGTACACGGAGTTCGCCGAGCCCTACGGGACCTTCATCGATACCAGGCGGGTCGCCACAGCCAAAATAGAACGCTCGATACCGCAGGCACGAGAGTGATTCCAGCGTCTGAATGTTATTCTGTGCAGCCCTCGCGTATCGGCAAGGCCCGCGTGCGACATCGGGCGGCAGTGAACGGGAGGCGTGAAGCCAATGTTCCGTTGAGGAAAGAACGAGGCTTTTTCACATGGACGCTGGACCAGGCGCCTTCTCGCTCCCTACGGTCGCTGCGAGGGCGCGGGTCAGCTGTCACGTTATCGAGCCATAAGAAGTAACGAGACGATAATCAAAAAACTCACTTGATATGCTGAAAGATTCCATAAAAAAGCGGCCAACTCATGAACCTTTCAGAGGCGATTCCAACGCCTTCCTCGGCGCCGGCGAAGCCCCCGAAGGCGTCGGGTTGCGGGAGTCTCGTGATTCCCGTAGTCTCGTAGCCACGTGAGCCGGCGATCGTTTGTCGGTTCCGTCGTTCGGATCGACCAATGAGCAGACTACCACCGGAGTTCGCCGTCTGGAAGGAGCGAATCGCTTCGCGACTCGTCGAAGTGTTCGATGAACGCGCCTCCCGGTACGCCGAGGTCCACGCGCTGGGGTCCGACGCGCTCGCGCGACTGCGGGGTTTTGCGGTTTCCGGGAAGATGATACGCGGCGGTCTTGTCTGTCTCGGAGCAACGCTG
>JAJRYZ010000235.1 GCA_024275515.1 Spirochaetota bacterium | reverse complement strand
CTCGCTCTCCTTCATGGCCGCAAACAGATCGAGTTCCTTCCGTTTTAGTCGCATCAAGTCGGCGGCGGCGACCTGAAACTCGTCGTTATGGAATCGATCGAGCTCGACGACCATGCGCCTCACCGTCGGGTCGTTGACCGCCGGAACCTGTCCGGTTTCGGTCACGGACCCGTTCAGAAGCTTCTCGATGCAATCGTCGAAATCGGCGATTGTCCGAGTGTACCGTTGCTCGATCGTGGGGAGGTCGTCGCCGTTTGAACTTACCGCGTATTCTTCGACGGCGATCCTGCTCATGAGCACGGCGGTCTTCGCATCGAGCGCCATTTTCTGCCACGCGATGCCCGTATTCATGAGTGCGGCGACCGACGCCTCCGCCGCATCGCTTCTGCCTATTGCATCGACGATTCCGCCGCCCAGTTGCGCGGTCAAATCAAAGATCTTGTATGAATCAGCCTCGAATTTCGCCATCGTCTTTTCAATCACGTCGCGATTATCGTAAGATTCAACGACCAAATCGTAAATCTTTTGAACTTCGGCGAGAAACTGATCCATATGAAACGTGCGCGCGTTTTTCACGAGGTCCCTCAAGGTCCGGTCGTTGGTGGCATAGATCACGCCGTCGGCGGTTTCCGCCCCGTTCAAGACAGCTCCGACGTAGATGTCGAAATCCTTTGCGTTTGATTGGTGCTTTGCCCAATACTCGTCGAGCGCAGCCTTGTCCTCGGCCCCGTAGAACTCCATGATCATCTGCATGTCCGCTTGAATCGACGCTTCCATCTCTTTGACGGCGCTCACCAACGGCGCCGCCTTTTTTATGGAGGTGATGCTCAAGCTCACCACGAGGCCCACCACGGCGAACAGGACCGTCACCGATAGAAACGCCGCTATCATCTTGGCGCCGATTTTGAGATTTTTTAGTTTCATACTTTATCCCTCCTCATATAGAATGCAGGTTTTGTGCCAAACGCGCCAAAGTCGGCGCCGCCTACGAAGCGGCGCCGAAATGCCTGCGACGTTGCACGGATGTTCCATTACTGAAATACTCATGAAACAAGAAGTGTTGCGTTTGTGTATCACAAAGAAACTGATCGTCACGCGTCGCGGCCACGCCTCGCTCAGAACGAAAGCGGCCGGGCGGATCTATTCCGCGCTCAACGCGTCCCGGATGCGGGCGGCCAGGTCGTGCATCGTGAATGGCTTCTGGATGAAATTGACTCCGTCGTCTATGACTCCGTGATGTGTGATGAGGTCGGCGGTGTAACCGGACATGAAGAGTCGCTTCATCGCCGGGTAGAGACGAGCGAGCTTTTCGGCCAACTCCATACCGTTCATTTCCGGCATGATCACGTCGGTCATGAGCAGATGGATCTCTCCGTCGTGCTCCTCGGCCAGCCGGATCGCCTCGCGCGGTGTGGAGGCGGCGAGGACCGTGTATCCGTGGTAGGCGAGCATCGTTTCCGTCATCCTGAGGATGGTCGCTTCATCCTCGACCAGCAGGATCGTCTCCCGGCCGCGAAGTATCGGTTCGGACGCTTGTCGTGCGGCAGGTCGCCGGTCTTCGTTCTCATGAGGGCGCAGATAGATCTTAAAAGTCGACCCGGCGCCCGGCTCGCTGTAGACGTTGATGAAACCTTGGTTCTGCTTGACTATTCCGTAGACGGTGGCGAGTCCCAGACCCGTCCCGGCGCCGACAACCTTGGTCGTGAAGAAGGGTTCGAAAACCTTTTCGAGCGTCTCCCCGTCCATGCCGCGGCCGTCGTCGCTGACCATGAGCAGTACGTAACGACCCGGTTTGAATCCCGGATGCTCTTCGCAGTACGCCTCGTCGAGCGCGGCGTTCATCGTTTCGATCGTGATCGTTCCCGCGCCTTCGATCGCATCGCGTGCGTTGACGCATAGGTTGGCGAGCATCTGATCGATCTGCGAAGGGTCGAGTTTGACGGGCCGTACGCCGCTTCCCGGCAGCCAGGTGAGGGCGATGTGCTCACCGATGAGCCGGCGCAGCATCTTGAGCATACTCTCAATGGTCTCATTCAGATCGAGCACCCGCGGGGCGATGGGCTGCCTGCGGGCGAACGCCAGGAGCTGCCTGGTAAGATCCGCCGACCTCCGCGCCGCTTTGCGAATTTCCTGCAGGCTCGACGAGAGCGGTTCGGTCGAACTCATCCGGTCGATAAGCATTTCGCTATGTCCGAGGATAACGCCGAGCATATTGTTAAAATCGTGCGCGACGCCTCCGGCAAGCCGCCCCACCGTTTCCATCTTCTGTGCCTGCGCAAGCCGAACCCGCAGCCTTTCCCGTTCAGCTTCGGCCCGTTTGCGCTCGCCGATATCACGCGAGAATATGCAGCGAATCTTCTTTTCCGCGGTATCGACATAGCTCGCGGTTACTTCGACGGGAAAGGTCGTTCCATCCTTCCTCCGGTGAGCCGTTTCAAAAAAGAGGGATTCTTTCTTCCGGAACTCGGCCAGTTCTCCCGTTCGCGCTCTTTCGACCAGAGTGGGATCGATGTCGGAGACAGTCATCGTCAACAGCTCTTCTTTCGTGTATCCCAGCGTGTCGACCGCCGCTTTGTTGGCGTAGATGATTCGTTTGTCCGGATCGGCCAGGTATATCGCGTCGATCGAATTGTCGATCGCGTACTGCGAAAGGCGCAGCGCCTCTTCGGACCGCCGGCGCTCTTCTACCTCTCTCTTCAGTTCCAGCGAGTAGGCTTCGAGGCGGTCGACGATCGACCCGCCTATCCGAAAGAAGAACAGCGTTCCCACGAGAATCATGAGAGCGCCCACCACGAGAGCGAACAGGAACGCTTTGACAAAGGGCTCACGAAGCTCGGCGAGGTCGATCTTCGCCACGAGCCCCACGTCGACCGGGGCGATGGGAGTGTAGGCGGCGAGAACGGTTCGACCCCGATAGTCGAGGCCCGTGACGACGCCCGATTCTCCCCGCAACGCCTTCCGCATGCCGACGGCGAAGGGTGAGTCGAACGGCACCGAAAAAGGATGCGTCGGCGCTTCGGTTCGATGCCGCAGGATGTAGACGATAGCGTCTTTTTCGGAGCGGGCAAGGGTGAGTTCCCCGGTTTCTCCGAATCCCGTGCACCCCGCGTGTGCGTCGATAATCTGGGCGAGCGTGGCCGTGGCCGCGTCGGGGCCGGGGCCGTCCTCCTCGGGATGCGGGGTGTTCCCCTCATTGTAGCGAAAGACCGCTTCGATCAGACGCGCCTGATTAAGCACTTCGGCTTCGAGCATGTGTCGCCGGCCGTGGATGATGAGTTGGTAGAGCGTCACCGCGACCACTACCGTGATCGCCGCCGCGACGCCGGTCATAACGAGTATCAAAAAGAGAAAGCTTCTCTTCGCACGACTCCTTTCGTCGCTCAATCGGCCGTTTTGTATATTCATCCGTCTCGATCTTTCAATCCGTTGCGTCCAGCGCCGTTTGGACGCTCGCGATCAATCGCTGCGTCGTAAACGGTTTCTCGATGAAATCGACCCCTTCGTCCAGTACGCCCCGATGCGCGATCACGTTGGCGGTGTAGCCCGACATAAAGAGTTGCTTCATCTCCGGATGAAGCGGAGCGAGCTTTTCGGCAAGCTCTTTGCCGTTCATTTCGGGCATGATCACGTCGGTTATGAGTAGATCGATTCTGCGACCGCACTCTTCGGCCAGACGGACGGCTTCGGCGGGTCCCGAGGCGGCGAGCACGGTGTATCCTTGCAGCTCAAGCATCATTGTCGTCATTTTCAGGACCGGAAGTTCGTCTTCGACGAGAAGGATCGTTTCGCGTCCTTTCTCCGTGTTCACGCCCGAGCCGTTCTCTTCCTCGCCGGGGGCATCGTCACCATGACGAGGCAGATAGATTTTGACGGTCGTTCCATTTCCGGGCTCGCTGTAGACGTTGATAAGCCCGCCGTTCTGCTTGACGATTCCGTAGACCGTGGCCAATCCGAGGCCCGTACCGATGTCTCCTTTCTTGGTCGTGAAGAACGGCTCGAAGAGCCTGTCCAGCGTCTCTTTGTTCATGCCGATTCCGTCGTCGCTTACCGCAAGCATGACGTAGTCCCCCGGAACCGCCCCCGCATGTCCGTCGCAGTAGACACTGTCGAACGTTACGTTCGCGGTTTCGATGGTAATCATTCCGACGTCTTCTATCGCGTCGCGCGCGTTGACGCAGAGGTTCGCGAGCACTTGATCGATCTGCGACGGGTCCAGCCTGACCGGCCGGATTTCCGCCCCCGGTATCCAGACGAGAGCGACGTTCTCCCCGATCAGGCGTCGCAGCATCTTGAGCATTCCTTCCACTGTTTCGTTGAGGTCCAGAACCTTCGGGGCGATAGTCTGTCTGCGCGCAAAAGCGAGAAGCTGCCGGGTCAGGTTCGCGGAAGACTCGGCGGCCTTGCGAATTTCCAGGAGGTCGCCATAGAGCGGATCGACCGGCCGAAGCTGCGCGAGAGCGATTTCGGCATGGCCCAGAATGACGCCGAGCATATTGTTGAAATCATGCGCGACTCCGCCGGCGAGTCTCCCTACCGCCTCCATTCTTTGAGCTTGTCGCAACTGCGCCTGGAGGTTTTCGTGGTCGGTCGTGTCTTCGAATACCGTCGCGAAGCGACCGAAACCGAGAGAAAACGCCGAAACGCGAAAGCTTTTTTTCATTGGATCGAAGACGGTGTCGAAGCTGGTCGCAACTCCCGTTTCGGCGACGCGGGCGTAGGTCTCCAGATACGGCGCCTCGCCCGAGCCGTAGAGCCGGGACGCCAGGGCGCCGATCGCCTTCTCGCGCGGGATCCCGGTAATTCGTTCGAACGCCGGGTTGACGTCGAGAATTCGATAGTCGATCGCCGTACCGTCGCCGTTCGTGACTATTTCGTGTATACAGACGCCTTCGATCATTGCCTCGTAGAGCGAGGTCAATCTGGCTTCACTCCGTCCGAGAGCTTCCCGCGCGCGTTCGCTTTCGATCGCCTCGCTCAACGCGCCGGCGACCCTGTCTACCAGCTCGCGCTCCCGGCTCAAAAAAAGTTCGTCGCCGCAATCGGCTTGCTTTTCCAGATAGAAGAGATCGACCGAACCGATCCGTTCATCGTCGACCACGAGCGGACTCGACACCTTCCAACGGGTCTCTTCGAACGGCCGGGATGCGAACTCGCTGTTTTCGAAGCGAATGCGCACCCGGGCGGCGGCCGGATGCCCACAGGCCGGCGGGATCAGCGCAACCACGTCGCAAAGAATCTGCTCGATCGTTTCTCGTGTGCGAATCGACTCGGCAAGACCGTACATACATTCCAGTTCCTTTGCGCGTCTGTCGGCGGAGCGTAAGAGGCGGTTCTGCTCGACCTCCACGCGTTTACGTTCTTCGGTTTCTCTTCGAAATCCGAACGAGTAGATCTCCAGGCGGTCGAGGATCGATCCGCCGATCGCGAGAAAGATGAGCGCGCCGAGCAGAAGAATAATCGTACCGACCACGACGGCGAGGAGAACGGCGTTGACGAACGGCGCCCGGATCTCGGACAGGTCGATCTTTGCCACGAGTGCCGAGTCTGTTGCGGAAACCGGCCTATAGGCGGCAAGGACCTTTTCCCCCCGGTAATCATGGCCGATGAGAGTCCCCGATTCTCCGGCGAGCGCGCGTTTCGTCGGTTCGGCGAACGGAGACTCGAACGCGATCGAAACGGTCTGCAGCGCGCCGTTTCCCCCGCTCCGTCGGACGACGACGATCGAGTCTCCCTCGCGCCGCGCGCGGATGATTTCTCCCGTTTTCCCGAATAGCTCATTCTCTCCGTGGATGTCGACGGTTTCATCGCCGCCGGCGTAAATCTCGATCAACCGCGCATGATCGATCGCGCTCATGCGAAGCATCTCCCGCAGATTGTCGAGGTTCAGCCTGAAGCACGTGACGGCGACGATCACCATGGCCGAAAGGGAAACGAAGCTCATGACAAGTATCAGATAGAGGATACTCTCTTTGATGCGACTTCGATCGTCGTCCGCCGGAGGTAAACGTCGATTTCTCATTCGTAACCTCATCATTCGTACCCCACCGACGCGGGAAAACGCGGGAGCCGGCCGGGCGGGTCGAGGCTCGCCTCGTCCACACGTCTACGCACCTTCGATTCGGAGTCTTCTCATCTCGCGCCAAAGCGACGTCCGACTTATTCCCAACGCGCAGGCCGCCCGGCCGCACTATTTCGACGTAGTCAACATCAGTTTCAGACCGATGTGTTCGGCGCCCCCGACGTGCTGAAATCCGAGCGAAACCACTTCGTAGTCGCTGTCCACCTTCACGTGGACCGTCAGATCGTTTCCGGTCACGATAGTGGGCACCGAAATCTTGAACGGATCGCTTTGGCTCTGATAGTGGTTCTTCGTCGACCCGACGATCATGTTGAGCAGCTCGCCGATCGCGTCCTTCGTGTCCGCGGAACCCGCCTCGCACTCCGCCCCGAGTACTTCCGACGCGATTGCGGCGGAGAGCGGTTCGGAACAGTGCAGGACGAACGCGCCGGAGAGCGCGCCGCTGAAACTGATTATCGCGTTCAATTCGGTGCTTTCGTTTCCCGTCGGGCTTCCGTTTACCGTAATACCGTCGACACGCATTTCCCACCCGACCAGGTCGCGAAAAACACTCTGCGTCGACAGAGCGATCGCTCTCACAAGGTTCTTATCCACGGGACTCTCCTATCCGTCGATCGCGAGCTTCAATTGCTCGCAAAACGAATCTTTCCGGAACGGCTTTACGACATAGCCTTTGGCGCCTATCTTTACCGCCTCGAGGACCATGTCTCGGTGGCCTTCGCTGGTTACCATAACGACTTTGGCGTTCCTGTCGTACGTCAGTATCCGGCGCAGCGCCTCGATCCCGTTCATAACCGGCATGTTTACGTCCATCGTGACGACGTCCGGACTGAGCTCCTTGTACATTTGAAACCCCTGATGACCGTCGGCCGCCTCGCCGCACACCTCGAACATCTCGGACCGCAGCATCTGCGCGCCCAGTCTTCTCACGGTCGACGAATCGTCGATCATAAGGACCCGGTACGACTCGCCGAGCCGATTTTGCCCCCTGGGAACTTTGACGTTGATAATCTCGGTCAGCTTATTGTCTCGCATCTTCATAGTTCAACTCCTTTTCTTTCTCGCACGCCGTCGACGGCGAAGTGTATTTGAGCGATGCTTTGATGATCTCGTCGTTAACCGAAAAAAAGTAATCGAGCGGCTCCTCCTCGATCATGAGGTCCGATTGGTCATAGAGAACCAACGGAAGAGAGAGAGCGTGCCGGTCGGCGCCGACCAGAATCAGGAACGTCCCGGCCATGATATTTACCAGTTCCATGAGGCAATCGTCAATCTCGGAACCCGAAAGCGATTTCCAGTGGACACCGTGAATATTCTCTATTATCGCCTGCTTCGTGTGTCTCGACAAATGCAGCGCGAGGTAGCCGGCGAGCGGGCGGAGAAACTCGACGGCGACAACCTGTCCGGGGCGGGGTTTGTCGGGACTCCGCGAGACCCGTTCCGTGTCCAAAAAAGCCAGATCGGCAAAGGTGGCGCCGACCGCTTCGACGAGTGCTTGTGTCGTATCCATCGACTACTCCTCGAGGGCGTGCATCAGTTTCGTCGGCGAGAGCGGTTTCCGCACCGCCCCCAGCACGTTGTGACCGAAGGCGTCGCTCTCCCGCGATTCCGGCGCGACGCTCGATACGACGAGAACCGGTATCTCACACGTCGCCGGATCGGCCGACAGTTTCCGAACGAAAGTCCGACCGTCCATTCGCGGCATTTTCAGGTCGGTTACGATCAGATCGACCGGGTGCGTTCGCAGGAGATCCAGGGCCAAAACTCCGTCGCCGGCGTCGAGGAAAACCGCGTCGGAATGTCCGGCCATCTCCAGACACCGACGGACAATCATACGAGACGTCGCCGAATCGTCGACTATCAATATCCTTTCGTACCTCACTTTCCCCTCCCCACGAGTTGTCGTTTTTTCTACACGTTTTCCGACACGACGTACTCGCCTATTCCGACCGACCGTACGCGATTCATTAGGTTTTCGACGCGTGCACGACCGGGTCGGGCAAAGCGACGATCCGTACCATTCCATCGGCGACGGGTACCCTTACCGATATCGTTGATACACCGTCGGTCTGAGATATCGATACGCGGCGACATCACGACCGAGACTTTCCGAATGGCCTATCAAAAGATAACCTCCGGGGAGCGTGTGGAGGCCGAACCTCTCCACCACTTCGTTTCTCGTCGCTCGATCGAAATAGATCATGACGTTTCGGCAAAAAACCACGTGAAATCGATTCTTGAACGGATAGTGCGGCCGGTTCAGGTTTAGCCGTTTGAACATGACCATTTTCCGAATCTCATCGGAAATCCGTACCCGCTCCGCGCCGGCCGGCACGAGGTGTCCGCGGTACCGAACGGGGACCGACGTCAAAACGGCCTCCGGGTAGACGCCCTGGACCGCCCGCCCGAGCGAACTTACCGATATATCGGTCGCGAGTATCACCGGCCGGCGCCCGCCGACCCGCGCGCCGAAACGCTCGTGCAAAACCATCGCGATCGTATACGCCTCCTGCCCGTCGGCCGCCCCCGCGCTCCAAATCCTCAACTCCCGAGGCTCGACGCCGTTGCGCAGAAGGTCCGGAAGTATCGTCTCGACGAGCAAGTCGAAGTGGTCGGCTTCCCGGAAGAAAAACGAATGATTCGTCGAGATGCGGTCGATCAAGCCGAGCATTTTTTCGGCATCCTTCGTCCGCTCCAGATCGGCCACGTACGCGGCGAAGGATTCGTGACCGGCCGCCCGGATTTCTTTGTTCAGTCTTCCCTGAACGAGGAGTTTTTTTGCATCGGAAAGGTATATTCCGAATCGCTCGTGAATCAGAGCGCGCAGGCGAAAGAAATCCTTGTCGGAGATCGCGAGCAATCCGCCTCCCGCGGTCGGTTTCGAATGCCGGAACATTCCAGTCGCCGTCGTCGTCATCAAGCGATTCCCGCAGTCCGTGCGCGAGAAAGACGCGAAGCATCGTCGTGCCCCTCGGTGTGCGCAAGTTTTCGCAGCATCGGCTTCGCGCCTTCCGGTTGATCGTGGCGGATGCGCTTACCGCCGGTCGCGTCGCTTCCCGTCCTGGTCGGTCGTCGATGAGCCTGTTCGCCGACATCGTCGTCGATGAGCTTGAATCGGGAGACGAGATCGCCCAGCTGCCGAGCCTGCGACGCGAGTTCTTCGGCCGCCGCCGCGCTCTGCTCGGCGTTTGCGGTATTCGACTGCGTCACCTGGTCTATTTGAGAAAGCCCCTGGTTGATTTGCTCGATTGCCTGCGCCTGTTCTTTTCCGGCAAGCGCGATTTCTTCCAGGAAATCGGCTATTCTCGCGGCGCCCGCGACGATTTCGTCGAGACGCACCGACGTCGCTTCGGCGGCGGCGTCCGAGTTTTGACCGGCTTGGCTGTTGATCTGGTTGAGAGACGCGGTCACTTCTTCCAAAGCGCCGGCCTGCTCGGCCGACCCCTCGCTGAGCGACTGACCGGCTTGCGCCACTTGCTCGGATCCTGCGCTTACCTGGCTTACCGCTTCGCGCATCCGGGCGAGGACGTCTCCGAAAAGACTTCTCAAGGAAGAAACCATTGTTTGCAGGGATTCGGCCAACCGGGCCGTCTCGATGCACGAGCCGAGTTCTTCCACGTTTACCTCTACGGTAAGGTCGCCGGCCGCGATCGCTTCGGCGACGCCGACCCCGGCGACCAGCGGCCCGGCCAACCGCGAGGCCAGCTTCACACCGAGCATCATGGCCGCCGAGATTCCCCCGACGACGAGCGCGAGGATGATCCATGTCGCGATTGAAAGAAAGCGCTTGTATGAGGTTACGCTTTCCTCCCACGCGCCGACTCCTTCGACGACGAGCCGTTCGAGAACGGGTTCCATCGAATGGACCGTATCGCGAAACGTCGCGGTGTCGGCGGCGATTCGGGCGTCGAGCGATACGACCTGATCGAACAAGGTCGCGTACTCATCCATCAGCTCCGCGATGCGGGCTACGATATCGGGCGGAAGGTCGGACGCCTTGAGGTTTGCGACGAAGACGCGAACCGAGTCGGCGGTTTTTTGAACGTAGGCTTGATAGCCGCGAAGCAGATAGTCCTTTTCGGCCCGCCGTATCGTGAGCATATCGCGCTCCAGCGCGACGGTTTGGTACTTCTTAAGCAGCGCTTCGATCGTGTGCACCGTCGCGCGGAACCGTCCGACGACGCCTTCGTCTCCGCCGCCCTTCTCACCGACGGCGTCGGCCACGATCAGGAATTCCGTCTCATACCGCTCGGCGTACGAAAGCAGTTCTTTCGCCGCCGCGACGACGTTCTCGTCTCTCGCCTCCTCGACAAGCCGGCGGGCGGCGTCTTTCAGGTCCGCCATATTCCGCCGAACCTTGTCGACGTACTTCCGGTCGCGACGAAGAAAAAAATCCTTCTCGCTGCGTCGAGCTTCGAGCATGCTTACGTGCATCTGAAGGGCACGATCCTTGAGCTCGGCCGCGTAGGCGAGATTCCTGCCGACTTCGGTCCTGGATTTCGCGTTGATCCAGAAAGCCACCCCGCCGATTACGGCCGTTATCGTCATTCCGACGAGAAGGCATCTCAGCAATTCGGTCCGAATCGACGATATTCTTCGCTTTTTTACTGTCATATCGCTACTCCCGACAAATCGGGCGGCTTCCGAGCAAGCAACCCTTAAGTTGTTCCCGCGCGAGAAAGGCGCGACTCCCCCCGGCGGCGAGCCGGGGGTGTCGACCGAAACGCGCCCGTCGCGCCTCCCCCCTCGGCGGCGCCGCTAAAAGGCGCCGAAGTCGTCGTCGTCGAGTCTGATAACATCTCTCGGATTCGGCGCTCGGCCGTCGCCGCCGGCCGCGCCGACGAGGACCGGCTCAGGCGCTCGACCGTTCCCGTTCGACCCGTCGCCGCCGTTACCGGCGGCCGAAGTGTTCGGCGATTCGAACACCGGAGCTTCGATCGGCATCTCATCCTTGCCGTCGGCTATCTTGAACCGGGCGATCAACCCCCGCAGTTGCTTCGCCTGCGAAGCGAGTTCTTCCGCCGCCGCCGCGGTCTCCTCGGCGTTCGCCGTGTTCGACTGCGTCACCTGATCGATCTGCGAAAGCCCCTGGTTTATCTGTTCCATTCCCTGCGCCTGTTCCTTGCTCGCCAGCGCGATCTCTTCGAGAAAGTCCGCGACCTTGCTCGCTCCCGATACGATCTCCTTCAGCTGAGCAGACGTCGCCTCGGCGGCCTTGTTTCCCTTTTCGACGTTGCGGATAGTCGATTCGACCATCACGGTGGTCTCCTTTGCCGCCTCCGCGCTCCGCACCGCAAGGTTGCGGACCTCTTCGGCGACGACCGCGAATCCCTTTCCGTATTTGCCGGCCCGCGCCGCTTCGACATTCGCGTTGAGCGCGAGAAGGTTTATCTGAAAGGCGATATCGTCGATGACTTTGACCACCTTCGTGATCTCATCCGAGCTCTCGTTGATGCTTTTCATCGCCGCGAGAAGCGTCTGCATCTGCTCGTTCCCGCCTTTGGCGTTTTCGAGCGAACCTTTGGCGACCGAGCTCGCCTCGGAGGCGGTTTCCGAGTTCTGAACCGACTGGCTGTTTATCTGGTTCAGCGAGGCGGTCACCTCTTCGAGCGAGGCGGCCTGCTCCGTCGACCCCTGGCTGAGCGACTGGCCGGCCTGAGCCACCTGTCCCGAACCGGTGGTAACCTGGTCCACCGCGGCGTTTGCCTGTCCGAGGAGAGTTCCGAGCGAACTTTGCATCTTCTGCAGAGATCGGCCGAGCTGATCGCGATCGGAAGCGGTCTTGATGTCGCCGGTGAAGTCGCCGTCGGCGAGTCGACCGAGCACCTGTCCGCTGTACTTCAGCGCCGTCACCATGCGATCGAAGGCCTTATCGAGAGTTCCGATTTCGTCCTTCGAATGCCTTTTCGCGGTTTCGACGTCGAGGTCGCCCTCGGAGATTCTGACCGCGCTGCCGCCTAACCTCGCGAGAGGTTTGGAAATGCTCCGCGAGAAGAAAAAGGCGACGAAGGTCGCCACGACGAGACTCGCCGCGGCCATGAGCGCTTCCAGCAGAACCGAGTTGTTGAAAACTTCCTTCCCTTCGACTCTTTTTTTGTCGGCGATATCCTCGTTGATCATTTGAAGACGGTCGAGATAATCTCTCATGTGGTCGAACCTATCGGCCGCCTCTCCGATCGTTAGATCGATGGCGAGGGTCCTTCCCGCGCGCGTGTCCGATGCGCGCGCGTCGACGACTTGTCTCGAAACGGCTTTCCATTCTTCCATCGCCGTCCGGAACTCGGGAATGATCTTTTTTTCTTCGGGCGTTTGAGCCAGCTCGGCGTACTTTGCGAATCTACTCTCGGCTTGCCCGAGGTTCTCCTCGTAGAAAGCGAGCAGCTTCTGGAAATCTTCGGACCTCACGTCGGTGAATATCATCGTACGTTCGGCGACCAGCAGTTGGTAGAGGTCGCGGTCGGCCTGCGTGAGATAATCGACGCTCGGCAGGCTGACCTCCGAAACATGCACTACGTCGTCGTATATCCTTTTCATACCCAGAAAGCCGAAGAGCCCGACCGCGGCGGTAAGAAGCAGCACCGGCGCAAAGCCGATGCTGAGTTTTGCGTTGATCTTAACCGACCACCGCCTTTCATTTCTTCGAACGCGTCGATATCGATACCGACGGTAATCGCCCCTATGACCGTACCGCCGTCCTTTACCGGAAAAGAGGCCTGAACCAGGTAGGCCTGTGTGCTCGTGTCGAACTCCACTTCGTCGATAAAGACGGCGCCCCGACCGTCGTCATACGACTTTTGGAATTTCGCTTCGTCTCCCTGCCAGTAATCGGAGGTTTTTTCGGTCATCGCGACGTTCGCGCCCCGGTTGTCCATGACGAATATCTCGGCGATTTCCGGAGTATTCTTCCATTTGTCGTCCATCTCTTTGATACGGTCGAGACTCTTCCCCATGGCGTTTTCAGCTTTCACCGCCTCTACGATGACCGGGTCGGACCCCAGAGCGACGAGTTGAGACTCGACGAAGGCGACGACCGCCTGCGGCGCCTCCTCGGCTAAGACCGTTCCTCCGACCAGGAAAAGCACCATGATAACGATACAAACCATCTTCTTCATTCTTCTCTTTTTAAATCTAAAGTTCGTAATCGAATTATTCATCCTATTCCCTCGCATTTTTCTTTCCTTATCCCCTTCTTCTCATTCGTAACCTCCCCGGTGGAACCTCGTCCGGAAACTTCATGTTCTGCTTTCTATGGCCTGCAGTTCCTTCCCGTGCAGTATTTTGCGGGCGTCTATCAGAACCGACACGCGATCTCCCACTTTGCCCAGACCTTCGACGTAGTGGTCCCGTTCCGAACCGGCGAAGCGCGGCGCCGGCTCGATGTTTTCCGGGGCTATATCGTGAACTTCGGCTACCGTGTCGACGATGAGCCCGAGTGAAGCGGTATCGATTGCGGATACGATGATGCACGTACGATCGTCGTACTCCCGTTCGGGCATATTGAAACGCAGACGAAGATCCATGACCGGGATGACCTTGCCGCGCAGGTTGATAACTCCTTTCACGTAATCCGGCATGTCCGGCACCTCGGTAAACCGCTGCATTTCGATGATTTCGATAACGTTCACGATGTTGATTCCGTACAGCTCCTCGCCGATATTGAAAAAAAGGTATTTGCAGCGTCGCGCCTCATCTTCTTCCTCCTCGGCCCAGAGTTCGTCGATTCGATCCTGATCGTTCCTTCCCGTTGACATTTCTTCCTCCTTAGCGACGGTTTCTCTCCGGCGCGCTACGCGCCGCCGGCTTTCATGAGCGAGCTGGTATCGATTATGAGACTCACCTCGCCGTTTCCGAGAACGCTGCACCCGCTCAAACCCCGCAGTTCTCCCATGTACTCCGGCAACGACTTGACCACTATCTGGTGGTATCCGACGATTTCGTCGACCAGAAGCGCCGCGCGTTCTCCGTTCGATTGGACGATAATGAATATGCGCGCGTGGTCGTCCTCTTGATCGCGGGCGACCTTGAAAAAACGACGCAAACGGATGACCGGTATGATCTCCTCGCGAAGTCGAAGTACTTCGCCTTTCGATACGACCGACGACAGTTGCTCGAGACGCGCCTGGTGAAACTCTCGGATATCTCCCAGCGGAATCGCGTAGAGGACTCTGCCGACCCGGACCGTCACTCCGTCGATGATCGCCAGGGTCAGAGGGATTTTGAGAATCACCTCGGTTCCCTCGCCCGGCGTCGTCACCACGTCGACCTTCCCGCGTAACTGTTCGATGTTGCGCTTGACGACGTCCATTCCGACGCCACGCCCGGAGAGGTCGGTGACTTGCTGTGCGGTGGAGAAGCCCGGCTGAAACAGGAACTTCCACACCTGATCGTCGGTGAGACTCTCCGCGTCTTCCCGGGCGAGGAGTTCGCGGTCGATCGCGTGCGACAGAATCGTTTCGCGGTCCAATCCCCGTCCGTCGTCCCGGACGGTGATCCAGATTTCGCTGCCTTCGTAGTGAGCGTCGAGATGGATATACCCTTCGGCCGGCTTCCCGGCCGCTTCGCGTTCGTCGGGCGGCTCGATACCATGGTCGACGGCGTTTCGGATTATGTGCACCAGAGGATCCGAGAGCGCTTCGATCACGTTTCGGTCCATTTCGGTCTCCCGGCCGGTGTCGCGAAACTCGATCGGTCGATTCATTCGGCGCGCCAAATCGCGAACGACGCGTCGCATCTTGTTGAACATACCCTCCATCGGGATCATCCGGACCGACATCGTTATTTCCTGCATCTGCCGGGTGATTTTGCCGAGGTAGCCGGCGGCCTGTTCGAATCTGTCCAGCTCGAGCTCTTCAAGATCCGGATTCTGCACCACCATCGCTTCGGCGGTAATCAGCTCGCCCATCAAATCGAAGAGCCGGTCGAGCTTCGATACGTCTACCCTCACCTCCTTCCGCTCGTTCGCTCCCGCCGTCCCCGGCGACGTGGCGACGACCTGTTTCTGTTTGTCGAGCGCGCGATGCAGACCCTCTTCGGTCAACGCGCCTTTGGCAACGAGTATCTCTCCGAGCTTTCGATCTTGTTCTTCCAGCGCCTGCCCGACAGCCTCTTCGCTTGCGAGACCCAGATCGACCAGCATCTCGCCGAGCGGCTTGTACGCGTCTTCTGTGTCCTCCGAGGGCGAGGAGTCGGTAGTCGATTCGGAGTCGGCTTGAGCAACCGATCGCCTGAGCGAGTCGATCGTCCGGAGCAAGGAGGTCGTCATCGACCGATCGGCGACGCGTTCGCCCTTTCGCAGTACATCGAGAACGTCTTCGAGATTCATGCAGACTTTCTCGATCGTCGCGTACCCGAGAAACCCGGCGTTACCCTTGATCGTATGGATGCATCGAAACGTATGGTCCACCGGCGCCGTGTTTCCGGGCGAGTTCTCCAATTGCAGCAATTGCGCTTCCGCCTGCGAAAGGAGATCTTCGGCTTCGGTCCGGAAACCGCTTATCATCTCAGGGGTTATGAGATCGTTCGAGCGCGACGCACTCCTCCGCTCTTCGACCGTCCGGTCCGCCTCATCCGTAGGCGCGCCGGCCGGACGGCGGACTGCCGCGATTCGCGACATGAAACGTGAAATGTCGATGGTCGGCTCGACGATGGTAAACGGAACCTCGCCCGGGTCGTGGCGGCCGCATTCCTCGCCGATCCTGCCGGCGAGCTCTCTGAGGTGGTCGGCTGCGGCAAGGAGAAGGTCCGCCACGGCCGGCGACATTTCGATCGAACCCGATCGGAGGTCGTCGAGAAGAGATTCGCTCTCATGACTGACCTTCGTGACCGCCTGGAATCCGAAAAAGCCGGACGTCCCTTTTATCGTGTGCATCGAACGAAAAATCTCATCGACGAGACCCGCATCATTGGTGCTTTCCAATGTGACGATTTTTTCTTCGATGTTTTCCAGATGCTCGTTCATTTCGTCGAGAAACGAACCGACGAGTGAAACATCGTCGATCTCGACGACCGCCGCGTCGGGCGCCGGCGGTGCGGTGTCCTGCGACGGGTCCGGCGGCGACTCCGGCGCCGCGACACCGGTTGATGCGCGCCCGACGCGGCGGTCGTCCGAATCGCTTTCCGCGGAACTACGCGTTTCGAGTGTTGCGCCGTGGTCGATCGCCGTGTCGAAGTCGGCCGAAGGCGCGACTCTTTCGACCGTCGCCTCGGCGCTTATGCGCAGAATCTGCCGGCGAACGAGTTCGTCCTGTTCCTTTTCGTCGATGAGATCGGAAAAATCCCTACCCAGGGGGTTGTTTTTCGACGCACCTTTCATACTGTTCTCCTCAATCACCGACTCTCCACCTGGTTCGCCAGGTGCAGATAATCGTAGGCGCCGTTGCTGCGCGGTTGATACTGGTAGATGGTCATCCCGTGACTGGGCGCTTCGGCCAGCGCAACGTTGATCCGAACCGGGTGCAGAATCGCATCCGGACCCAGCCGATCGGCGATCTGTCGGATAACGGCCCGAGTCAAACGCGCGTTCGCCTGAAAAAAGGTCGGAACGATGCCGAGCAGACGCACGGCTCGCTGGTAGTAGGCGTCGATCCCGGCGATGACGCGAATGATTTCGGCCAATCCTTCCATCGCCAGAAAATGCGTCTGCATCGGAACGATCACCTCGGCGCCGGCGATAAGCGAGCAGATCGTCATCAAGGCCAGCGTCGGAGGCGTATCGATGAGCACATAGTCGTAACGTTCGCGTATGCGGTCCAGATGCTCGGAGAGTTTGGTTCTCGCCGACGAGTCGGTCGCGTGGTCGCGTTCGTAGGTCGCCAGCCGGCTTCCGCCGGGGATGAGGTCGAACGTCGGCAGATAGGTCGGTATCACCGTTTCCTCCATGGCGACTCCGTCGAGAAGCGTATCGGCAAGCGTTTTCCACCCGGCCCGTGGGTGCGCCCCCAGCGACAGCGTCGAATGGCCCTGCGGGTCGGCGTCGATCAGAAGAACTCTTCTTCCTTTATGCGCCAGAGCGGCCGCCAGATTGACGCTCGTCGTCGTTTTTCCGCTTCCGCCCTTTCTGTTTCCAATCGTTATTGTCCGACCCACGCGTTTCGCTCCTGCGGTACACGCTATG
>JAJRYZ010000234.1 GCA_024275515.1 Spirochaetota bacterium | reverse complement strand
GTTTCCCCGCCGCATCGGAAACCGAGATCCGGACTCTCGCGACCGTTGCCGAGGCAAGCGTCTCCGCGCCGAACTTGAGCGGCATTCGCATACGAACCGGAAGAAAATAGAGCGTACAATCCTCAACCCTGCAATTCCGGTTCATACGTTCCTCCCTTCGGATTCTTCGAGAGCTTCCACCAGCACATCGATCTGTCCGGCGTCGTTGTAGATATGCGTGGAAACTCGAAGCGTCGGATGCCCGGCGTCGCCGTCTCCTCCGCCCCGGGAGCATCCAATTCCCGGCAGGACGATTCGCCGCCCGGCGAGCGCGTCACGGAGCGTTTCTGCCTCGTGGCGCGACAGCGCGACGGTCGTCATCGCGACCGCGAGTTCGCGCGATTTCGAGGTGAGGAGCCGCGCGCCGCGTATCGTCTCCAGACGCGATCGAAGCAGCTCCGCGAGTTCGAGATCGCGCTCGACGATAGTGCGTCCGCCTATCTCCTGCTGGAACCGGACCGCGGCGCCGGCGCCGACATACATGGACGGATTGTGCGTGCCGGGATTCTCGAAGTTGCCGAGAAACGTGGGCTCGTTTCGGTCCCATCCCCACCCGACGACAAGTGGATCGAGAAGGTGTTGCCGGTCCGCGCGGCTGTAGAGAAACCCCGATCCTTTCGGAGCGCAGAGCCATTTGTGACAGTTGCCGGTGTAGAAATCACACCCGATCGACGCGATATCGAGCGGGATCATTCCGGGCGCGTGAGCGCCGTCGATAACGGTATATATGCCGCGCTCCGATGCGAGACGACACACTTCGGATACCGGCATAAGCAACCCGGTCGGGCTGGTAATGTGACTCATAACGATCAGCTTGGTCGCGTCGGTGCACGCGCCCATGAGAAGGTCGACGATCTCATCGCTCGATTCAGGCGGCGTGGGCAGTGCGACGGTGCGGACGCGCATACCTTTTCGTTCGGCGGTGTAGTCCCAGATGTTGCGCACCGCACCGTACTCTTGATCGGTGGTGACTATTTCGTCTCCCGGGCGCAGAGCGCGCAACCCGTTGGCGACCATGTTCATACCGACGGTTACGTTGGTGATGAAGACGATCTCATCCCGGCGCGATCCGACGAAATCGGCGAGTCTGTGTTTTTCTTCGGCGACGCGTCGTCGGTATTCGGAGAGAAACCGTTGAGGGTTGGTTTCGAGCGTGCGAAAGCAGTCGGCGGCCGTCTCGATAACCGGTGTAGGACACGGGCCGAACGATCCGTTGTTCAGATAGATCACTCCCGGTTCGATCGGAAACTGCCGCTGAACCGCCGCCCAGTCGGTCGTCTCAACTATCATGTGCGAACCATAAGAGAGCGCATGTCGTGTCCCTGTCAAGAGGTCGGTTTCGCGTCCGACGCGATTGTCGTAGCGCGTTGGGCGCCGTAGAATATGGGTGCAGGAGAGGAGGTTACGCCATGAGAAACTTCAGTCCGCAGAAAATGTTCGAGCATCTCGCGTCGAAGCATCGCCCGTCCTGCACGTTCGACGGAAAAGTTGGGTTCTCCGAGTGGAAAGCGCACACCAAGCCGAAAGTTCTCGCCACTCTCGGAGCGGACCCTCCGGCGGTTCCAACGGATGCCGAGCTACTCGCCGAATGGGCCGACGACGGAGTACGCAAACAGCGCTGGCTGATCAACGTGCAGGAAATGCTTGCGGCGACGGTGCTCGTGGCTCGTCCGGAGTCCTCCCCGGAGACGACGCGGCTGCCGGCGATTCTGTGCTGGCACGGCCACGGGTCTTTTGGAAAGGAGTCGGTCATGAAGAACGACTTTTCTCCGGAGAGACGACGGGAAATAGAGGATCACAACTACGCCTACGGGCACATCATGGCCAAGAGCGGATTCGTTACCTACGCGATCGATTGGATGGGATTCGGGGATCACTGCGAAACGGGAAAACCCAACTGGAACTCCATGGCCGGAAGTCGCGACTGGTGCAACCTCTACTACCTCCACGCGACTATGTTGGGAATGACTCCGCTTTCGGTCAATCTGGCCCACGGAAGGCAGGCGACCACGTTTGTAGCCGATCTTCCGTTCGTCGACCCGGACCGGATCGGCGTCATGGGGTTGTCGGGCGGCGGAACCATGACTCTTTGGAGCGCGTTGACCGATGAGCGGATCAAGGCCGCCGAAATCATCTGTTATAGCGCTTACTGGCCGCTGTTCGGCTTTCGCGACATAAACTATTGCGGTATGCAGGTCGCTCCGGGGCTCTTCTCGCTGGTTCACCTCCACGATCTTCAGGGCCTGCTGGCGCCGATGCCGCTTCTCGTCGATGTCGGCGCGAACGACAGCTGCTTCCCGGTTGACGAATCGCTTAGGTGCTTCCGCGGGCTCGAGCGTATCTACGAGGCCGCCGGCGCCCGTGACCGACTTGAGCTCGACCTTCACCCCGGCGAGCATGGATGGGGCGGGAATCGTTCGGCGCGGTTTTTCCGTCGCCATCTTTCGTCGATTCCGGTAACACCACGGGCGATCGTGTAGGGACTCCGGCGAACGTCGCGTCGCTTCTATCGCACGACGACTATCGTGCGCTGAGTGAAACCGGTCTTGGTCTCGTAGGGTAGGTCGTACACAAAGAAGTTGATCAAATAGTAGCCGGTCTGGTTCAAGCCCGGTCGCCACGCGAAGCGACCGGTCGCTTCGTCGTACTCGGCGCCCGCAGGGAGCGGGCGCGCTTCGAACCTCAAGGGATCGTTGTTGGGGTCGGTGCAGACGATCGCAAACTCGATCGGTTCTCCGGCGCGGACGCTTATGAGTGCGGGCCCTTCGTAGGTCGGTTTCGTCGGCGGCTGGTTGCTGCCGGTAATCTCGACCACGACGCGGTCGGTGACCGCCCGGCCCTGCTCGAAAAGCTGAATCGCGATTCTTCTGGTGCCGACGAACGGTACGGGGACGCCGTATTCTTCGGCGGCCTCGACCGAAAAGACTTTTTCGTCGCCAAGGTATCCACGTACCTCGTCGTAGGTTCCGTATCCCCGAATCCGGCCGCGGGTAACCGGTCGCCACGACGCGTCGTGCGGGACGTTCGAGGCGTCGATCTGAGGGAGAAAGGTCCCCCTGATCGTGACGGTCGCCGTTGCGTCGGTTGAACCGGTCTCATTCACAGCCCGCACCGTAAGCGTTTTTCTGCCGAAGGAGAAAAAACTCGACGCAAGAGGACCCGTCCGGCCGTCGGCCGTAAGGATTCCCACCTCGGCGCCACGAGATGCCTTGACTGACAGCGCGACGACCTCGCCCACGGCGACCTCTTCGGCCGAAAGACCGACTTCGGTGATGATCGGCGGCCGCGGCGGCGACACCGGCCGCGTGACCGCCGGCTTTTCCCTCCGAAGCACGGTGACCGCGGTCTCATTCGTGACCGCAGCGGCGAGCGCGGCGGCGGCCGCCGCGGCGCCGGCGACTTTGTCTTCAGCACCGGTCTCTCGATCATCATCGGTTTCGCCGGACTGCGCCGGCGCACCTTTCGGCGCCGGTCGGGACTCGGTTGCGGACTCGGTTGCGGACTCGGTTGCGGACTCGGTTGCGGACTCGGTTGCGGACTCGGTTGCGGACTCGGTTGCGGACTCGGTTGCGGACTCGGTTGCAGACTCGGCAGCCGGCGGCAGGGC
>JAJRYZ010000233.1 GCA_024275515.1 Spirochaetota bacterium | reverse complement strand
GGCTCGACGCGGCGGGCGAAGTCGCGCGAATGACCGACTCTTTGCGGTTGATTTTCAACATCATCATCCTCGTCATCGCGATCGTTGCCGTAATTATCATTATGAATACGCTCGTGATATCTGTTACCGAGAGAATCGGAGAAATCGGCACGATGCGCGCTATCGGAGCGCAAAAGTCGTTCGTGCGACGGATGATCGTCATGGAAACCGTTGTTATCGCGATCATATTCGGCGGGATCGGGATTCTCCTCGGCGGAGTCACTATCGGTATCGTTGCGGCCGCACGTATCGAAACGCAGAACATCGTTCTGCAGATGCTCGTGGGCGGTCCGATCATTCGACCCGTCATCAGTTTCTCTTCGATCGCGACTTCTCTTCTCGGTCTTGTCGTCGCGGGTGTCGTGGCGAGCTACTATCCCGCGGTGCTCGCGTTGCGGATCGAGCCTAGACAGGCTATGGCTTCACGGTAGGAGGGCGGATGATTATTCTACGAATCGCTCTGAGAAACATTACGCGTCAAAAGAAACGGACTATTCTTTTGGGCGGCGCAATCGCCTTCGGCGTGATGATCATAATACTCATATCGAGCTTTTCACGAGGCATAGCGGATGCCGCGTCGGACAACTTCACCGACATCCTGGGGGGGCAGCTCTACATAGCGGGGCAGGAGTTGACCGAGACCGGCGCCAAGGTTTCCGTCATCCGGGATCGAAGCGTGCTCGATGATGCGCTCGGATACATCGACGAACCGATCGCGGAGCGCACCTTTCGTTCACGTTCCTTTGCCGAAGTCATCTTCGGATCGCGGAGCACGATGGTGTCGATTGAAGGCGTTGATTGGTCGGATGAGCCCGAGCTCGTTGACGGTCTTGACGTGGTAGTGGGCGCGATTCAACCGGTCATGCCGGAGGGGGCGATTGTTTTGCCCGAACTTGTCGCCGACGACATTGGCGTGACGGTCGGCGAAACGGTGCTCGCCCGGATGAGCACCGTTACCGGACAGCAGAACGTCGGCGAGTTTGTCGTGTCGGCGATAATCGAAACGAATTCATTGTTCAGCTCGACATCCGCCTACACCGACCGCGCGTATCTAAACTCGATTATCGGCTTGTCGGCCGAGGAATACCAGGTACTCAACCTCGCGCTTGAAGACCCCACGGCCGCGGATGCGGCGACCGAGCAGATCACGGCGTACCTCCGCAGCATCGGAAGAATGGAAGCGGAAAGCGAAGAGGAGGGTGGAATC
Organism: Spirochaetota bacterium; assembly: GCA_024275515.1. Lineage (GTDB taxonomy): Bacteria > Spirochaetota > Spirochaetia > ARS1246 > ARS1246 > JAJRYZ01. Next base: position 12,494 of record JAJRYZ010000233.1, on the reverse strand, counting down.
GCGGGAATGCACGCTCGAATGATAAGAATGAGTTCGCTGATGGGCGGCGGGTTGTTCTTTTCTCAACGAGTCGAAGAAGAAAACCGGTGGAACGGAACGCGATTCGAAGTTCTCAATATCAACGACATGATGGAAGCGGTGACTCGGATGGTAAGCATCCTGAACACAATTTCGTATGTCATCTTCGCCATTCTCATGACCATTACGATGGTGGGACTGCTCAATACCTTCCGCATGGTGCTTCTCGAAAGAACGCAGGAAATCGGAACCATGCGGGCCATCGGAATGCAGCGCGGCGTCGTCAAAAGCATCTTCCTTTTCGAGGCGCTTTTCCTCGCCTTGGTCGGCGCACTGGCGGGCGTCCTTCTGGCGCTCGGTCTCTCCGGGGTGTTGAGCGTCGTGCCGATATCGACCGATTCGCCGTTGGAGTTTTTTCTGTCCGACGGCACATTCGCGTTTCCCGTCGTCCCGAGTACTATCATGGCGACGATTATCATCGTCTCGCTCGGGACTCTCGTCGCGGCCCTGGCGCCCGCTACGAGGGCTGCGAAGCTCGAGCCGGCGAAAGCGCTGCGCACGACATATTGAACGAGAGTACAGGAGTTGATTGTGAATCGAGTACGAATGATACCGATGATCCTATTGTCGGCGGCCGTAGCTTTTCCCGCCGCGGCGATTACCGTGGAGGAGGCGCAAAAGCTTCTCGAGGAGCTCGATGTGCTGATGACGTTCGAATCCCGGGATTTCGCCGCGGTCATGACGATGATCAGCGAAGATCCCGAATCCGGAGTGACAAAGCACGTTGTCCGGCAATATCGGAGAGATTCCGAGGACAAGTTTCTTATGATTTTTGAAGAGCCGGTCACGCAACGGGGCCAGGGGTACCTTAACATCGGAGATAACCTCTGGTTCTACGACCCGGAGAGTCGGAAGTTCAGCCATACGTCGATGAAAGAGCAGTTCGGAGATTCGGACGCCAACAACTCGGATTTCGGCGCAAGCTCGATTGCCGGCGACTATCGCGTCGTCGACGTCGTCGACGGCACGTTGGGCAAATACGAGGTATACGTATTAAATCTCGAGGGTGTAAACAACGAAGTAACGTATCCGTATCAGAGGATATGGGTGACGAAAGACACGCATCTTCTCCTGAAGGCGGAGAGTTCGAGTGCAAGCGGGAGGCTCATGAGAACTTCTTACTATCCGTCGTATGCTTCGGTCGAAGGCAAGTACATCCCGACGAGAATGATTTTCGTCGACAATTTGATCGAAGGGAAGAAGACGCAAATAACGATTACCGACATTTCGCTCGCCGATCTTCCCGATTCGCTTTTCACCAAAGCGTATATCGAGCGTGTGAACAGGTAGGCCGGGCGATGGCGAAAACTAGGGGTCAGGTTCTTTTTGCGGTATTGTGTACGTTGTCGGCGGGGTTTGTCGCGGCGCCGCTCTGGTCCGAATCCGAGCGCGACAAATCGATCGTGACCGACGAGAATGCGTTGTTCGGCGACTCGTCCTCAGGCGAAGCCGCGTCTTCGGCGGGGAAAGAGGTTTCGGAGGGCGGGACGAGCCTGGACGACAACCTGTTTTCGGGGACGTCGAATAACGGTGCGCCCTTGGTGAGCGAGATCGAGTCTTCTTCGCAGCTTGACGCAAACCTTCTGACGACCGCGGGAGTGGAGATCGGGGGAAGTTACCGCTTTTCCGGACGTGCAGTCTGGCGATGGGACGATCCGGCGACGATCATAGAAAACCTCGACGGTCCCGATGCGGAATCGGCGTCCGTTGATCTCGGCGCGACGATTTTTTTCGACGCCCGTCCCGATGAGGATTTCCGTGTGTTCGGAAAAATCGCGATCAACTATCCTTTCGATTCGGGCGGCGAGGAGGACAGAAAGTTCGATGACGTCTTTCACGTCGAGGAACTCTTCAGCGACGTAAACTGGAACGAGGTTCTCTTTCTGCGCGGCGGTAAGCATGCACTCAACTGGGGCGTCGGTTATTTCTTTAGCCCGGCGGACATCCTCAACGTGACCGAAATAGACCCCGGGAATCCGGAGGCCGACCGCGAAGGACCGGTCTCGATAAGAACGCATCTCCCTTTCGGTGTCCACAATCTGTACGCGTACGTCATCGCCGACGACATCGATAATTGGGATGATATCGGCGTCGCGTCTAAAGTCGAGTTTCTTATCGGTTCGATGGAGCTCGGGATCGGTGCGTCATACCGAAAAGACACCGCGCCGTCGGCGATGGTAACCGCTTCTTTTCCGCTGTGGGATGTCGATGTATTCACCGAGGGAGTGATTCGATACGGTTCGGACAAGACTTTCCTCGAGGAATCCGACGCCGCTCCGTTTGGGGTAGTCGCGGTTGCGCGCGACGATGAACTTTTCTACCAGGCGACCGCGGGAGCATCGTATGTCTACACGTTCGATGAGGTGGATTCGTTGATCAGCGTCGTCGCCCAGTATCTGTACAACGGCGAAGGATACAAGGATCCTTCCATATTGAGCAACAATGCTCCGGGCGTCGGCGCGCTGATTGAGTCGGGCGCGTTGCGATTGTCCGACCTCGCGAATCCAGGTAGACACTACGCCGCGGCAAGCGCGACGTGGAGCGGCGTGTTCGGAACCGATCTGGGACTGCGGTTGTTCTGGATACACAATTTTAGCGACATGTCGGGGTTCGTTACGCCGGCACTGACGATTGACGTATTCGAGGGCATGATCGTGTCGTTCGAAGTTCCCTATCGATACGGCGAGGTGGGCGACGAGTACTCTCCGACCGGCGACAGCTTGTCGGTGACGTTCCAGGTGGACCTCGGGAGCGGCGCATTCTAGTGATTCAAGGGCGTATTCTCATAGCAGACGATGAACGTGAGCTCGGAGAGCTCATGCAGATCGATCCGTCAAAGAAACAATATGGAATCGGATATCTGTTCGAGCGGAAAGGCGGAGCTGAAGCGTCTCGCCGGCGAGCGTCTTCGATTCCGAGGCGTCGACCATTTCGTCGAACGGATGGGAGGTGAGCGTCGGTTCGACGCCTAACGGCCCTACAGTGTTCACGGTTGTCATACCGATCCGGCGGTTCCCACCTTGACGCCGTCGAGGCCGATTGCATCACCTTTCCGGTCACCGAGGAGAGTGTTCGCCGGGCTCTCTCCGGATCATGCATAACGCACCGGCCTCCCATATCGGCAATTGGTTTTACCTTTCATCAATCTTCGCTACCGTCTGTTGTTGAAGTTGAATCGAGTGCTCAAACACCTAGGATTGTGGCTATTTACTCCTTTGATCCCGTGATAGCGTGCAAGAAATGGGTGTGAAGACGAAACCTGCCGTTGTATCGCCGGGTACCGCGAAGCGAGGCGCCGCCGGCGTCGGACTACGAGAACGACACGGGGAACTTTACCTCATTATGCTTCCGTCTTTGGCTCTTCTTCTTCTCTTCAAGTACGTCCCGTACACAGGCATTGTCATCGCGTTTCAGGATTACAATATCTTCAAGGGTGCACTCGCAAGCGAGTTCGTGGGACTTGCCAATTTCCGCCGCGTATTCACAAACCCCGACTTCTACCGAATCCTTCGAAACACGATCGTTATCAACTTCGTGAAGATGGCCTTTTACGTTCCCTTGCCGGTGATCCTGGCCCTGTTGATCAATGAAGTGACCGGAAGCGGGATTAAACGGATCGTCCAGACTGTTTTCTATCTGCCGCACTTCCTCTCGTGGGTCATTGTGGGCGGCATATTCTCCAGTCTGCTTTCGGTGAACGGTGGGATGGTCAATCAGTTACTGAGGGCGTTTGGACGGACGCCGATCCGGTTTATGTTCGATAACGATTACTTCCGTGGCGTGATCGTGTTCACCGCCATGTGGAAGGAGGTCGGGTGGGGTTCCATCATCTACCTGGCGGCGATTGCCACGGTTGATCCACAGATGTTCGAAGCCGCCGTCATGGATGGGGCAAGCAAGCTGCGCCAGATATGGAGCATCACGCTCCCGGCCATTGCCGGAACGATTGTCATAGTCGCGTTACTTTCACTCGGAAACATTCTCAGGAACAGCTTTGAGCAGGTATTCGTGATGTACAATCCGGCGGTCTACGAGACTGCGGACATTATCAACACCTACGTCTACCGTTACGGCGTCGGCCGGCTTGAGTACAGCTACACAACGGCGATCGGCTTCTTCAACGGTCTTGTGGGATTCCTCTTGATCGTCATAACGAATGGGCTGTCACGCAAACTGATCGGCAGGAGTCTATGGTAGGTAACGTCCTGCGCCTCTCTGCCGAAGACAGGATCTTCAAAGCCGTGGCCTACATTCTTCTGGCGATCGTGACTCTACTCATAATGCTGCCGTTGGCGAACTTCGTGAGCATCTCGCTGAGCGGCGCCGACTATGTGGCTTCCGGCGTCGTTTTTGTTCATCCCAGAGGAATCAACCTGCTTGCGTATCGGTACATTCTCGGGAAGGCCCAGTTCTACCGCTCTTTCTCCGTTTCGCTTGCCGTGACGGTGATCGGCAGCACCATAGGCGTTTTGGCCGCGGTAGGCGCCGCCTATCCCTTGTCGAAGCGGACACTGCCCGGACGCAAAGCCGTGACTATCCTCTTCGTCGCCACGATGCTCTTCGATGTCGGTATTATTCCCAACTACCTCCTTGTTCGTAATCTTGGCCTGCTCAATTCGATCTGGGCGCTCATCCTCCCGCCGGCCGTCGGCGGCGCCAACATCTTCAGCTTCCTCGTGCTCAAGAGCTTCATGGAGTCCATGCCGGGAGAACTTGAAGATTCCGCCAAAATAGACGGGGCAGGATCTCTCCGTGTTCTGTTTCGTATCATCATTCCTATTGCCGCCCCGGTCATGGCCACCATTACGCTGTTCTTCGCCGTGTTCTACTGGAATGATTATTTTAACGCAAAGTTTTATATCACCAAGCAGTCACTTAAGCCCATTCAGCTCTATCTGCGAAGCGTCATTTTCGAGGCCCAAGATCCGACCGGAGGTTTCTTGCTATCGAACGAGAACATAGAAGGGATTGATGTGCGGACGATCGTAAACGCTACGGTCGTGGTAGCCATGCTTCCCATCCTGCTCGTTTACCCCTTTTTGCAGCGCTATTTCATGAAGGGAATCATGATCGGCTCCGTCAAGGGCTGATCCTGAAATAGTTTCTATATTAAATCGAGGAGGTATCGTAATGATACAGCGACTACGTTCTGCCCTGACGCTCGTGATTGTGGTTCTCGTCGCCGGTCCGTCGTTTGCGGCGGGCGCCGGCGAGAGCACGAGAATCGACGGCGATGAGATCGTCGACATTAAGTTTCTGGGCAACGAGGATCCGTTCGATCCGTTGACGGACCCGACCCGTCTCCGAATCAAGGAGATGCTCGGCGTAAACATAATACCGGAGATGGGCGCTCAGGAAGACGACAAGGTAAGCCTCATCGTCAGTTCCGGCCAAGAGTACGACATGATAAAAAGCAGCAACCGGAACATGCTTGCAAGCTTTATCGCCAACGGGGCCGTTCATGACCTGACCGACGCGATTCAAAAGCACGGCGAGTACCTGACCCGGTTTATTCCGCAAGAGGTGTGGGACATGGTTTCCTCGAACGGCAGGCCGGATTGAAGTCATTCTTCATAGTGCCGCGGTCTTCTCGCAAAGTTGAGCAGGTCGTCAAGTTCGCCAACGACTTTCTCAACCCGGCGAACTATACCACCCTGGTGTTGGGTGAAGAAGGAGTGCACTATAAGGTTGTCAACGGCGCGTACTTCCCTCTCCTTCCGGCATTTAACGAACTCAACAAAGGGAGGTGGTACTATCCGGTAAACGCGGCTCAGGTCTATGTCCCGCTCTTTACCGCGCGGGCTCACAAAGAGGCGACCATGGGCGCGATGTTTGACGATCTCAATTCGCTCAAGCCGTATGCATATCAACAGGTCACGGACTTCGCGCCGAACCTTCCGGAAATAGAGGAGTATGGGCGCGTATTGCAGGCGTTCGTTGAAGAGAACCTCATGAGAATGGTAATCGACGCGGGGGCCTTGTCCGGCTATGATGCCTTCGTCGCCGAATGGAAGGCGCGAGGCGGCGACGAGTTGACCGCAGCGTACAACCGTTGGTACCAGAACCGCTGAATCCGCCCCATTTTGATTATGAAAATGTTGCGATTTCCGCGCTTCGACGTGGCAATCGTCGGGGCGCGGCTCGATTCCGTCATCCTTGCCCGGCAGCTTGGCGAAGCGGGCGCTCGGGTTGTGCTTACCGACACCGGTTCATCTCCGCCGAGCGACTACGTGCAAGCTCTTCGTTTCACGGCTTCGCCCGACACCGTGACCGCGCTTCCGGCGCCTCTGCGCGTCGTTTTTGCAGAAGCCGGTTATCCCGGCTCGCTGGATCTCATGCGCTTGTCCGGCGGAGTCGAAGATTTCCTGCTCGATGTCGGCGTCACGTTCCTTTATGAGGTCATGCCGGCCGGGCTTCTCACGAACGAGGAAACGTGTGCCGGGCTGATTCTCGGCGGGACCTGCGGGCTCGCCGCGCTGCCGGCGACGGTCGTGGTCGACGCCACTTCGAGTGGGACGCTGATCGCCACGATGCACGGAACCGAGGTCGGACCGCCGAGCGAGTGGAGTCTCGCGGGGGTGCTTGCTCCGGCGGAAAACGCGCGGCGTAGCGCCGAGTCGCGCGATAAGGGGCGGGGCGGGCACTCCATGGGGGGAGCCCACGTAGAGATCACGATTCAGGCGAACATATGCCCACCTGAGCTTCGCTTTTCCCGGCGGGGAAGACGCTCCTTCGCAGCTGAAAAGCTCGGCGAGTTGGTCGGCACGCGGCAAGGTCGGCGACTTGAACGCGTCGCGGCTTTCCCCCTTGAACGCTTTGCGAATTCTCAGCCGGTCGATTCAACTCGAGGTCTGGTTCGGATACGTTCGACCGACGACGTCCTTGAGCGTATCGTGACCTACCTATCCGCTCCAGTCGTGATGAAGGCCGAACGTGCTTCGGTGATCTGGATCGAACCTGCGGCAGCGGAATCACGCGCCGCGAGAGTCGCGCCGACCTTCGCGGAACCGCAGAACGTCCAGCCGTCCTGGGAACTCAGGGTCTATGACTCGCAGTACGCCGAGCCGCGCGTGTCGGTCTTGGAGGTTTCGGCCCCGCCACTCCCCGACGCGGGGCAAGTGGAGTTGCTCGTGGCAGGGGGGGGAGCTTGCGGCGTTCCGGCGGCCGTTGAGGCCGCACGTTCCGGCATATCCACTTTCCTGGCCGAGCGGCACATGGATCTCGGCGGCGCCAACACGGTCGGCGGCGTCACAAAAAACTGGTTTGGGCGGTGGACGCCGTACTTCAGCGGACACTATCGGCGGGTCAGGGCCGCCGCACTTCAATCACGGCTTCCCATGCCGTTCGTGCTGCTCGATCTATGTCGTGCCCAGGGAGTAAAGGTCCACACAGGTGCGTTGTGTGTGGGCGTTTTCGTGGAGCGGCGCAAAGTACGCAGCGAGGTCGCCGGTGTCGTTTTACTCGACGAAGAAGGCATCAGGATGATACGACCCGACTTCGTCATCGACGCCACCGGCGATGGTCATCTTGCCGCAATGAGCGGAGCGCCGTACCGCTACGGCGCCGAACGGGATGAGATGACATACTGGGCGTCGTTCGGGAGTTTCCACCATGGGAACACGGAGGCGAGTAGACAGTACCACAGCGTCGTCGATTCGCGTTCGGCCTGGGACGTGACGCGCGGAATCATCGCCGGGCGCAGACTCCCAGGCATTTTCGGGACCGGGGAGCTTCCCGCCGCAGGGATGGTTTTTCGAGAAAGCAGGCATATTGAGGGAATCTCGCGCCTTACCTACCTTGATGTTCTGTTGAATCGGGCACGCAGTGACGGAGTGCTCGTGTGTCATTCGAATCTCGACATTAAGGGAATCGCTTCGAGCGAAGCGGCATTGCTCGGGTTCGTGGAGCCCGACTTCCTCGGCGAATATGACGCAACACTACCGCTGGGCGCCATCACTACACCGGCAATGGCGAACCTGGTTATCGGCGGGCGCGCACACGCGGCGAGCCACGACGCGTTTTCGATGGCGCGGATGCAGCCCGACATGGCTTCGCTCGGCGTGGTAGCCGCCCGACTGGTTTCGGCCCTTTTGCGATCTGGAGGAGACGGGGTCACTATTCGCTCGTTACAGCACGAACTAGTCACCGCCGGCGTCATTACGAACGAGGACGTGAAGCGGTTCGCTGCGGCGGGCGAATGTGATGCCCTACGGCAGGACGATTCGCAGCTCAGTCCTGATGAACTCGACCTGCTTGTCGATCGGCTGGTGATGGGTCCGCTGAGTTTGCGGCGGCAGGCACGGATACTCGCGGCCGGAGATCGCGCCGTGCCGTATCTCGAAGCGGCGCTCGACGGCGCCACGGGGAGGGTCAAGTCGGTGGTTGCGCGGATGCTCGCCCACGCAGGAAAACCAAGTGCGGTTGACCCGCTACTCGCGCGGCTGCGCGAGCTCACCGACAACGGCCGGACACTTCCGTTGCCGGCGGGGAGTCATCACCAGATTCCCGACCACGGGTGGATGCCGGAGGCCGCCTATGTGATCTACGCACTTGGCCTGGTGCGCGCCGTGGAATCTCTTCCACTTCTGGAATCGATCACCTCGCGCCTTGTTTTTCCCGAAAACACCGTCGATCACCATTTCTCGTACGCATACGTGATCAGTGAAACCGCCGGTCGTATTGCTCGGCATGATTGCCTGTCGATGCTGCGACGAATTACCGCGAACGAGCGTCTTCAACGAGCGGTGGCCGCGGGACTCCCGACCGATTCGGATAATTACGATCCGCGCAAGCTCGCCGACCCGGTCGACGAACGGTATGCGTATCTTTTGTTCTGCGCCGTACGCGCGCAAGCTCGCTGCGGGGATGAAGAAGGCGCCCTGGCGGTCGCGGGATTTCTTTCCGACTCGCGGCTCTTTCTTGCGCGATCGGCGAAGGCGGCGCTGGAAAAAATAGTCGGCGCGGACCACGGCTTCGAACGGGCGGCTTGGGAAGCCGAGATCAGGGCGAAGCCGCCGGCGACTGTTCCGCTTTGCGTGCGTTTCGATTAGTGAGAGGTATGGAGGCGCCGAGCCAACGGTGAAACGGCTATTGATTGTCGAAGACGAACCGCGAACCAGGGATTCATTGCGCAATCTCATCGACTGGAAAGCTATCGGGATCGATGAAGTCACCGTCGCAGGGAGCGGAGACGAGGGGCCGGCGGCGGCCCGCAGCAGCAAGCCGAACGTGATCATCGCTGACGTTCGGATGCCCGGTTTCGACGGTATTGAAATGTCCGAGCGAATCATGCGCACCTCGCCCATTTCCAGGGTCATCATTCTCAGCGCCTATGATGAGACGACCTACTTCCAACGCGCTATCAGGGCGGGCGTCGTCGACTATTTACTCAAGCCCGTGGACCCTCGGAAGATCACCAGAGCGGTGATTCGGGCACTGGAAGAAGAGGCCGATCTCGAGTGGCAACGTCGAGGAGAGTTTCGGCTCAAGACCTTGCTCCGTTCGAATCGGGCCGTGCTTGAACAGTCGTTCGTCGAGCGACTCGTCGACGCTTACGCCCAAGCGCCTCCCACTGCCGAAGAGCTGGTAACGCTGCGACCGTCGATCGCCCTGCCGCCGCATGGGCCTTTTGTGGGTATGGTTGGTCGCGTCGTGGATGAAAACGACTCCTGGCCGACGTCACTTGCGGCGACGGTCAATGCTTTCGCCAAGCGTCACGCCGGCACGACTCAGAGAGCACCTGCGGTGCTGTCGTCGCCCATCAGCGGGACTTTCGTGATCATAACGGCGATCGATCCCTCAAACGGCCGTGCCCCGAGTTCGAACGACGCCGATCAGGCGGGGGTGACGGCGGAGTTGGCGGCGTTGCTCTCGTCAAGTCTCCAATGTGACGTACATGCGACGCTTCCCGCCCGAACTCTCGACGACCTCGTTGCAGCCGTCTTCGCCTTTCGGCATGTACTCTCCGTTTCGGGCACGGCCGGCGCCCGCGGTAAACGCGAGGGAGGCATCGTGGCGAACGTGGCGAAGGTGGTCGACGAGTACCTGGCGGATGAGCGTCTTACTGTGAAATTCATCGCCGATAGATTACACTTTACCAGCGCGTACATCTGTATGGCTTTCAAGAAGCAACACGGGATAACCGTCAACGACTACATCAACCTCTCCCGGCTTGAGGAAGCCAGGCGGCTGATCCGCGACTCGGATCTGAAACTTTACGAAATCGCCGAGGAAAGCGGGTTTCGTTCGGGAAGCTATTTCGCCAGGGTATTCCGCAAGTACCTTGCAATGAGTCCTCGCGAGTACCGAGACCAATATGTGGACCCGGGCGGCTGACGGCCGAAGGCCATCCGGTGGGTTGCTGGTTCGTCGCTCGCTTCGTTTCCAGCTGCTCCTCACGTTTGGAATCATCACGATTGGATCGCAGATCATCTTGCTGGTAACCGCTTACTCGAGTAGCTTCTCGGTGGCGACGGACCAAGCGCGGGGCGTCGCCCGGGCCGAGCTTCGAGAGGCAAGTTTGCGGATTGACAGGCTGCTGAATGCCGTCGAGCAGGAGGCGGTACTGCTCGCGCAGAATACCGCGGTACAGTCGGCGTTGCGCAGGCAGGAAGGCACCGAACGTATAGAAGATTATAACGACTACCGACTGCTTCGGGCCTCCGTCCTTGCCGCCGAGCAAGTCAGCGACGTGTGGAACGTTCGACTTTTTCTCAACGGCGCTCGGCGATATTTTTCCGACAACGAAACCATTTATGCCAACTTTCTCGAGCTCGAGGCGGCAGGATTGCTCGAACATCATGCGGACGAACAAGCCTGGTGGACGATGCCGTACTACTACGAACGCGTCGGGGGAGATACGCGGCTGATAGTGTCGCACATTCGCCGAGTTCACGACAACGCGAATCTCAAAAAACTGCTCGGTCTGCTCGCCTTCGACTTGCCGGTCGATCAGATTTCCGGTCTTGTCGCGCTCGCCAAGGTACTGCCTTCGGCATCGGTTGTGATGAGGGACGGCGACGGCAACGACGTCGTGCGGCTCTCGGGCGAGCAGTCGCTCGCATCCGATGCGGCCGGTCCGTTATTCACCCTGAGCGAACGGAACCGTGCGTATGAACTGGTCGCCGACGTCTATCTTGCTCCGTACAGCAGACGCAGCATGAAAATCGTTCGTCGCCTTGTGATCATTGGAGCTGTGGTTCTTCTCGGCACGGCGGGAGCGACGATCGTTCTTTCGGAAACGATCACTCGCCGACTCAGGCTGGTAAGCACCGCGATGGAGACGATCGAGCATGAAGACTTCCGGCGAGAGATTGAAGTACGCGGGCAGGATGAGGTGGCGCATCTGGCGGCGCATTTCAATCGGATGGTGGGGCGTATCCGCCGACTCATTGACGATGCGTACGAGGCGAGACTGAGGTCTACGAGGGCCGAGTTGAGTGTTCTGCGGGCGCAGATCAACCCGCACTTCCTGTATAATGCGCTGGACGGCATTTCGTGGATGGCGACGCGGCGTGGCGCCGCGCTGGCCGGCCTCGATCTGCTCGCGGCGGCAGGTACGATAGTCTATGACATCATAGGCCCAGATGAACTCTTCATCTCGCGCTATCGGCCAAAGCCGGTGAGGTTGAGCGATATCCTGGCTCTGCCGGCCGCCGGCGCTTTGCGGCATGCGCTGGAGGAGGTCTCTGCCTATCGGCGCTACATCGCTTCCGCCGATCCCGCGGGAATCCTGCCGGCCGGCTTTCGTCCGACGATCGACAAGCCGACATAAGAGATTCCTGAAGTCTGGCTACCCGACGCTTTTGCATTCAGACGGTGGAACCAATCACGGATAGCACGAATGAACGAATTCCACGAATCCCTCGCGATTTGTTACTACTCAGGCCGTAGGTGCCAGGCACTTGTAACCGCGCCTTTTCGTCAGGCTGATGGAACGTACAACCTGATTGTATTTGAGTTATTCGCCAAAAGTGCCTGGCACCTGAGTAGTAACCGCGATTTAAGCTAAAGAACTCCGCTATCGAGTCTCCAATATGATACAATAAAGAGGAGCGGGCGCCGGCTGATGGCGGCGCGCCCAATCTCGGATGATCACGCGCGGATGCGAGGATTCCGTAGTCGCCGAATGCTTCATCTCTCCAAGAAACGACTTTGTAAATCCCTCGCAGCGAAGGAGAGCAAGATGGCACAATGCCCGGAATGCAATGAGGAGATACGAGGGGACGAAGTTGTCTGTCCACATTGTCTGGCGCCACTGATCTTCTCCTCTGTGTCCATGGCGGCAGATGAAAATGAAGAGACACCCGCTGTCTCCACGCCGAAAAGTACCTTTCAGCCGGTAGAGGTGGACCCCCTGGATGAATCTGTGGAGGACGAAAATGGGGAGCTTCCTGCGGCGTCATCACTACCGGGAG
>JAJRYZ010000232.1 GCA_024275515.1 Spirochaetota bacterium | reverse complement strand
GAACAGGAGCTCGAGGTCCTCTCCCTGCAGCAAAAAATCCAATCGAAGGTACGCAGGCGCATCGAGAAGAATCAGAAAGAGTACTTTCTCAACGAGCAACTGAAAGAGATCAAGAAGGAACTTGGAAGGGAAGAGGACGAGGAAGACGAGCTCGGGGAGCTCGAGAAGCGAATTCTCGCGAGGACCCCCCCCGAAGAGGTGTTACACCGAGCCGGACGCGAACTTAAGCGTTTGGGCAAACTGCAACCGATGTCGCCCGAGTCGGGGGTGATCCGTACTTACCTCGAATGGATCGCCGAGCTTCCCTGGTCGGAACGGAGCGAAGACTCCTACGACATCGACGCCGCCGCCAAGATCCTCGATGAAGATCACTACGACATGAAAAAGCCCAAGGAGCGCATCCTCGACTTTATCGCGGTCCGCCAACTTACCGACGTAATCCGCGGGCCGATACTGTGCCTTGTCGGGCCACCGGGGACCGGAAAGACCTCGCTGGGCAGATCGGTCGCTCGAGCGCTCGGGCGCGAGTTCGTCCGCATGTCGCTCGGCGGAGTGCGAGACGAAGCGGAGATAAGAGGACACCGCAAAACATACGTCGGAGCGTTGCCGGGGAAGATCATCCAGTCCATGCGAAAGGTGGGAACCGTTAATCCGGTGTTTCTGCTCGACGAGGTCGACAAAATGAGTTCCGACTTCCGCGGCGACCCGGCTTCGGCTCTTCTGGAAGTCCTCGATCCGGAACAAAACAATTCCTTCATGGACCACTACCTCGAGGTCCCGTACGACCTCTCGTCGGTCTTTTTCATCACGACGGCGAACTCGGTCTACACCATACCGTACGCGCTTCGCGATCGGATGGAAATCATCGAGATACCCGGCTATACCGAGTTCGAGAAGGTCAGAATCGCCGTCGACTTTTTGATACCCCGGCAGCTTCGCGAAAACGGGCTCGAGGGCGCCAATATTCGCTTCAACCGAAACTCGATCCGAACGATCATCCAGAACTACACCATGGAATCGGGCGTACGAAGTCTCGAGCGTGAAATCGCCGCTATCATACGCAAGATCGCGCGCGACGCGCTGAAAAAAGGATATCGGCCGCCCCTCATGCGGCGTACACCGTCGGCAGAGACCGGCAACGAAATACCGCCGCCGTCGGAGGTGCCGACCGACGGCGACGCTCAAGAGTCAGAGACCGCCGTCGATTCGCAACCTTACGCCGCGGTGGTCACGCAAAAGCTCGTCGAAAGATACCTGGGGCATCGCCGTTTTCTCGACGACCTCGTCTATCGCGACGTCCGTCCCGGACTTGCGCACGGTCTCGCATGGACTGAAACCGGCGGCACACTGCTCCCGGTGGAGGTGGCCGTTATCGACGGGGCCGGTGAGCTGATCCTGACCGGAAGCCTCGGTGAGGTCATGAAAGAAAGCGCCAGGACCGCGCTCTCTTTCATCCGAACACACAGTCGGCGATTCGATCTGCCGGCAGGTTTTCAACGAGACCGGGATATTCACATTCACGTTCCCGAAGGCGCGATACCGAAGGACGGTCCTTCCGCCGGGATCACTATCACCGCGGCGCTCGTCTCGGCGTTTACCGGAATTCCGATCGTCCCCGGAATCGCGATGACCGGCGAAATTACGCTTACCGGACGCCTCTTGGCCATCGGGGGGGTCAAAGAAAAGATCCTCGCCGCGCATCGGAACAATATGAAGAGCGTTTTGCTTCCGGAGCAAAACCGAAAGGATATCGGCGAACTACCGCGGGAAGTCAGAAACGCGCTGACGTTTCTGTTTGCGGATTCCGCGCTCGACGCGTTGCTGATGCTCTTCCCGGGTTCGTTTGCGCGGTCACGCCGGCGCTGAGGAGACGATCGTCCGTCGTCCCGAAAGCATTGCATATTATTCCAATTTTTTGTATAAATATGCATT
>JAJRYZ010000014.1 GCA_024275515.1 Spirochaetota bacterium | reverse complement strand
TCGAGATTGATGAAGTTGAACTCTCCCAGCCCCAGGTCGTCGGAAGCTATTCGTTCCACCGTTTTTGCCCTTTCGATATAGTCGGGGCCGGTGCAGAAGAGGAACACTTTGGCGAATCGACGTTCCTGCAACAGCGAAAGAACGGGACCGTATTCGCCGCTCTCGTCCACATAGGGATCGCGATTACCGACGAAACTCAATAGAACATCCACGTGATAACCCCCTATAGGACAGTATATCGATCGGCCGACAGGTGTGCCATGAATCGACATGCACGAGCCGTGCCATGACGGGGGCCAAAGGAGGACAATGTTGAGCCGGTCGACACCGCGTCGTTTGGCAAAGATGATCGTGCACCGTCTCGTCCGACGAAACTCGAGTTTCGCCGGAGCGCAACGCGCGTTTCGTCGGCTGCTACTGAAATCAATGAGAAAGCGGGGTATGCTGGTGACGGCGCCGATGAGGAATACATCGGCGGCGAATGTGACGATGGCATTGTTTTTGCTTTCTTGAGCGAAATGGCAATCGATTTCCACCAGCGCGAACTACTCGGAATAAGCCGCATCCGGAACCGCCGTGCGGCGCATCTCGATGTCGGTCGTTTACGAATCGAATACCGTAACGAGCGCGGCGACCGCAGCAGTCGAATAATCCGGCCGACACGTTACTCCCGCGCCGGAGACGGGAGAGAGTTTGTTCGCGCCTGGTGCGAAACCCGGAGCGCCGAACGAACCTTTCGCGTCGACCGGATCGTATCGGTTGCGGCGGTGGAAGGCTCACGACGTCGATACCCCGACTCGACGCGAGCGACCTTCCTCCGTGCCGGGTCGGCAATATCCGGGACACCCGCAAGAACGCCTCAACGACCGACGTCGAAAAGCGGCGCCGGTCATTCGAGCGCGGCGACGACGCCGGTAAGTCGCTCGCCCTTGACCGAATCGATCTCGACTCACCCGTCTCGGCAAAAAAAACATCCCATTCTGTCGATACTTCGTAATATCACCGCCGCCGCCGTTGTGTATCTTATCTGGTCCGAAAATATCGCCGAAAGGCCCCCTGAAGCTATTCGGCGTCCGTCGATCCTTAGCCGGCTCACCTCATCGATCGTTTCATTCGAATCCGGGGGCGCTTTCGTTGCGGACGGCGCCCGTCTTGACGCGATCCGCAGCCGGATACAGGAGGCGCTCGCCCGGATGAACGAGGACGGCGGGGAACACGAGGCGATGAGCGGCCGTCAGGCAAACAACGCGGCTCAGGCATCGATAAGGCGTTTCAGCCATCGCGGGGTCGACGTATTCGAAATCTTCCGCGGATCAACTTCGATCTTCCGGGTCGAGGGGTTTTCCTCGTCAATGGCCGGCTTGTCGGAGGCACGGACCGCTGCAAACGCGCTTATTTTCCAACGGACGACCGGAATCAGCGACAAGAAGCTCATCGCGCTCTATCTCGGCGCGGACAGAAACGGAAACGGGTACCTGTCCTGGCCCGAGTTGGAGACATTTCAGCGAAGTCTCTATTCGCGCTATCGTTACGTATCGAATGAAACGGCGCTGCGCCCCGACGAGTTTATCGCGGTCGGGGGCGGAGATTGTGAAGATTGGGCCCTCGTTACGGCGGGTCTGTGTCGGTTTTGGGGGTGGGAAACGTATGTCGGATCGATTGGACCGGAAACCGGCGTCGGTCACGCCGTCGATCTTATCCGCATGAATCCGCGTCCCGATCGTAGATATGCTTTTTTTCGATTTGAAGAACGCACGAATTTCAACGGAATAACGATACCGGCGGGATACTATGTGCCGGTGGACTATGGAATCGTCGGCGGACTGTCGAGTGCCGTCAAAAGAGGGTGGCGGCTCAGGGCGATCTACGAGCCGGAATCGTTGTACGGCAGGAC
>JAJRYZ010000013.1 GCA_024275515.1 Spirochaetota bacterium | reverse complement strand
GGCACCTGTGTGCGCCTGAGGCGCCGAACCTGCAAGCCGGGCTGCTTGTGCGCAGTCCGGTCGGCACCTGTGTGCGCCTGAGGCGCCGAACCTGCAAGCCGGGCTGCTTGTGCGCAGTCCGGTCGGCACCGGCGTGACGCGTCCGATGCGTTTCCGGCTACCGTCCGCCGCCGGAAGCGGCGCCGTAGAACCGCTCGCTTTCCCATACGCTCATCATCAACTCGTAACGTTCCGGCAACATGCCGGTGTATACGCAGTTGCTGGTGGAGAAGATATATCCGCCCCCGGGTTTTCCGCACGCGAGAGCGTGCCCGGCCGACTCGACGACCTCTTCGTCGCTGCCCGTCTGCAACAATCCACAGTTGACGTTCCCGATAAGACAGACGCGATCGCCGTAGCGACGTTTTACCTCGCAGATATCGACTCCCGCCTGCGGATCCAGGGAGTGAAGAGCGTGCGGTTCGCACGATACCAACTGATCGATAATCGGCATGATATTCCCGTCGGTGTGCTTGATGACGTAGTAGCCGAGGCGGCGGTACCCGTCTATGAGGTTGCGCAGATACGGCGTCACAAACTCGGCGAACTGCTCGGGGCTGAAAAACGGATTCGTATTGAAACAATAGTCGGCGCACAGCGCGAATCCGTCGAGAAGGCCTTCGCCCGCGTAAGCCGCCGCTTGTTCGTGCGCCCGCTCCACCTTGATCCGCTGTTCCTCTTTGACGGACTCCGGTTCGTCGGCCACCCGGTAGGTGAACTCGACCATCTCATCTCCACCGGGAACGCTCAGGGTCGTGTCGCCGTGGCACATGAGGAAGAACTCGGTGTCCGCTTGCCGCCGTATTTCCTCGGCGATGCGAAGCACCGAGTCGGGGATCCCGGAAATCTGATGAATGAAAATCGCCGAATGCTTGAATCTGCGCGCCACCGATAGGTAGACCTCGGCCGCATCGGAGACCTGAAGACGCTGCTCGTTCGGCGACATTTGATCCCACTGCGCGAGACGACGCGCCGTCGGATGGACTTTCCCGAGAAGCTCCATCGTCAAGAAATAGACAAGCTCGAAGGTGGGAACGAAGTCGGGCGTCCCACGTTCGAGAGCCGTCATGAAACGTTCGCGGTGGTTCATGGCCGGCACCTATCATACACGTTGCCGCAACCTACGTCTTCCCCCCGGCAGCGGTATCCGAATGAGACTTTCTCGCGGCGATTCGGCGACCCGCATTGAGAATCGCTCCTACCGCTTCGGTCGATCGACCCGGCGTCCCAGCAAAAGGTATTCCTGATCGAAACCGCAACGCCTGTAGAAGCGGACGGCGTCGATGTTACCCGGTTTTACCCCGACCTCGATCTCATCGACTCCGCGCGCCCTCGCCGCCTCGTGCGCACGAGCGACCAGCGCCGCTCCAATGCCTCGTCCGCGGTGGGACTCGGCCACGACCAACTCGTTAATGAGAGCCGTTCCCCGCCGGTGGAAAAGCGTCCGATAACACACGACGGAAACGAACCCGACGACCGTCGGATCGTCGCACACGAATAAGGCGTACTCATCGGGTTGCTCGATCATATGCGCGACGCTCGACTCGGATTCATACGGATCGACCGCGAACCGTTCGCCCAGATGCTCCGCGAGAGAAGCCAGAAGCGACCGGACCGCACCGAGGTCTTCCGGACGAAACGCTCGGATCGTCATCGTTCTCTCTCCTTCGGTCGTCTTCGTTCGCGCCATCTCACAAACCACGTGTACGAGATGACCATGATGCCGTTGATGAACGGATCGGTTCCCAGACCCTTCGCAACCCGTTCGACCGGAACGGTCTCCACGTCGAGTATCTCGTTTTCATCGAGATCAAGCTCGGCGTCACACACAAGTCCGGTCGCGACGAAAGTGTGGACCCGATTGGTCATAAACGCCGGATTGGGATTGACGGCGGCGACTTCGTCGAACGTTCCGGCGGTACAACCGGTCTCTTCGAGCAACTCGCGTCGTGCCGCCTCGGCGGCACACTCGCCGGAATCGACGATGCCTGCGGGGAACTCGAGCGTGACGGTTCCGCTGCCGTGACGGTACTGACGCACCATCAGAAACGCCTCTTTTTCCTCGATGTACGGTACGATCGTCACCCAGTCGGGAGCGTCGAGCAACAGAAACTCGGCGTCGCGTCGACCCGCGGTCCGGCGGGCCGCATAGATGTCGAACAGCCCGTACTCGGCGATCTTGGTTCGTGAAAGCTCGATCCACTGAAGATGTCCTTCTCGGTCGACCATAAGCGAAACAATGTGGTAATCTGGCTCGAATGTACACCCCGCCGCAGTCGCACGCGGGGCGGCCGAAGAAGAACGAGGAACAATCATGAAGGCGCTATTCATAGGGGGCACCGGCAACATTTCGACGGCGTGCAGCGTCGAAGCGATCGAGCGGGGAGTCGAGCTTTATCATCTCAACCGCGGTGCGACGCGGGCTGAGGTGCCCGAGATGATCCGGACGATTCACGCCGACGTCCGCGATGTCGACGAAACCTTGCGCGCGCTCGGCGACATGGAGTTCGACTGCGTCGTCGATTGGATCGCTTTTTCCGTCGAGCACGTCGAAAACGATATCGAGCTGTTTTCCGGTCGAACGAAGCAGTTGATTTTCATCAGCTCTGCGTCGGTGTATCACAAGCCGCCGTCGCACTACGTTATTACCGAATCGACGCCCGCCTACAATCCGTACTGGGAATACTCGCGGAACAAGATCGCCTGCGAACGACGCCTCATCGACGAATACGAAAAGCGCGGTTTCCCCGTTACGATCGTCCGACCGTCGCACACCTACGGCGTCGGCTGGATTCCGACGAGCTTCGGATCCCGGGATTTCACCGTCCCCAGGCGCATCCTCGAGGGAAGGAAGATCGTCGTGCACGGAGACGGGCAATCGTTATGGACGATCACCCACGCCGAGGACTTTGCGCGCGGGTTCGTCGGGCTCGTGGGACATCCGCGCGCGGTGGGCGAGACCTTTCACATCACATCCGACGAGAATCTCACCTGGGACCAGATCCACACGATC